>NZ_JBIVPK010000022.1:51224-132470 GCF_044754605.1 Streptomyces sp. NPDC093064 | reverse complement strand
CAGCACCACCGGCCTCTTCTTCTGCGAACCCATCGCACCAGCCCTGTCCGGCAGAACGGAAGGGGAATCTGCCACACACCAGCATCCCGACCAAACCACCCACAGCTAAGCAGCGACACACTACTAGCTCGTCCAGAGGTCGGGGCCGCCGTCTCCCGTGGCCAGTTCCGCCCAGATGGTTTTCCCGTCGTAGCGGTGTCGCGTTCCCCAACGGCGAGCCAGCTGAGCGACGATGAACAGGCCGCGGCCGCCTTCGTCGAAGGTCCGTGCCCGCCGCAGGTGCGGGGTGGTGGTGCTGCTGTCCGATACTTCGCAGGTGAGATGGTCGGCTTCGAGGATGAGGCGGAGCTGGATCGGAGGTTGCGCGTAGCGGATGGCGTTGGTCACCAGCTCGCTGACCACGAGCTCAGTGGTGAATTGCGCGTCCTGCAGTTGCCAGGCAGCCAGTTGGCGGGATGCGTACTCGCGGGCGTCGGCCACGGCGGCGGGGTCCGGCGGGAGGTCCCAGGTGGCGACGTGGTCGGCGTCCAGGATCCGGGTGCGTGCCATGAGGAGCGCCACGTCGTCGGTGGGCTGGCCGTCGAGGAGGGCGCCGAGGACAGCCTGGCAGTGCTCCTCCAACGAGGGCTCCGGCCTGCTCAGTGCGTGGAGGAGTTCCCGCAGTCCGCTGTCGGGGGCGCTATGGCGCTCACGCAGGAGGCCGTTGGTGTAAAGGGCCAGCAGGCTGCCCTGTGGTACGTGCACGTCCACCGCCTCGAAGGGCAGATTCCCCAGGCCGAGGAGAGGGCCCGGGGGGACGTCGATGACCCGGATGCTCCCATCCGGTGCCACCATGACGGGTGGCGGGTGGCCTGCGCTGGCGAGCACGCAGCGGCTTGTTGCGGGATCGTAGATTGCGTACAGGCAGGTTGCTCCGACCTCGCCCGCCGAGCCGGCGGCGTCGAAGGCGTCCTCGGCGTCGCGCGTGGGTGTGCCTTCGGTGCTGAGCCGCAGGACGACATCGTCGAGGTGGGTGAGGAGTTCGTCCGGTTGCAGGTCGATGTCGGCAAGTGTGCGCACGGCCGCCCGCAGCCGGGTCATGGTGGCCGAGGCGTGCAGCCCGTGCCCGACCACGTCACCGACGACCAGCGCGACCCGAGCGCCGGACAGCGGTATCACGTCGAACCAGTCACCACCCACCCCGGCTCCGTGGTTCGCCGGTACATAACGGCTCGCCACCTCCACCGCCGCGAGTTCGGGCAGGTGTCTGGGCAGAAGGCTGTGCTGCAGGATCAGGGACGTTTCGCGTTCACGGGTATAGAGGCGGGCGTTGTCGAGGCACTCGGCCGCCCGTGTCGCCAACTCTGCGGCCAGGAAGAGATCGTCAGCGTCGAACGGGTAGCGGCGCCGGTGCCGGAGGAGCATCATCGCCCCGAGCACACTGCCCCGAGCGCACAGCGGGACCGTGATCGCCGCGTACCCGCCGCCGTCGTCCGTCGGGGTGGCGAGACTCCCATCCTGGGCGATCCAGCGCCTCACGTCGACGTCATCCACGGAGCAGGCCTGCACAGGCGGGCGCGCGCTCAGGTAACGGGCGGGGAGCGACACCTGCGGGTGTTCCCCCGCACTGCTCCCGTTGCGTCCTGGGCATCTGGGCTGCTGCGCGATGAGGCGCAGCGCGACGGGTTCCGCGAACGGTCCGGTCGGGGGCTCCTTGCCCCTCAGCACGCCGTCGAACACCCCCACACTGACGAAGTCGGCGAACCGGGGGACGGCGACCTCCGTGATTCCCCGGGCTGTCTGCGTCACGTCCAGGGTGTTGCCGAAGCACTTGCTCGCCTCGCTCAGCAAAGCCAGCCGACGCCGGGAGATCATGAGTCGCAGCCGGATTCGGCAGACGGCGACACTCAAAGCGCACGCCAGCACCGTACCCACGATGACCACGACGCGACCGCCTGGAAGAACGTGGGGCAGTGCGAGGCCGTAGACGATGCCGGCCGCCACGGCGGAGAGCACCCCGATCGCCAGGGTGAGCTTGAACGGCAGCAACGCGGCTGCCATCAGGGGAGCGAACACCGCATAAAGGGCCCACCTGAGGCGGCCACCGCCCGACATCTCGAGCACGAGGGCGGAGAACAACGCGATGTAGCCGACGAGCAGCGTGAAAAGACGTTCGTCCAGTCGATGGGTCGCTGCCATGCCATCTCCCGTGGACAGTCCGGAGATGCTCCGGGTATCGCCCAGGCCAACCTGCACGGGTATCCCGGCAGAACCACAGGAAGGGCGCGTTCGAAACACACACGACAGGCCGCGCTACCGTCGGATCGGTCACTTCTCACAACGTAACAGGCGCCCGACCTGCCGTCCTGTGAGACAGGACGAGCCCCGTGCTCGGCCACGCCGGGCTGAAGGAGTGCCCGATCTTGCTGTCCTTCGCGTGGCTTGCGTGCGGAACCAGCAGGCCCGACGGCACCATGGTTCCGATTCCTGCCCTCGCCGGCACCAGGGCAGGCGCTGCGTAGGCCAGTTCGGACCCATGCTGACACGGATGGGCGAACCCGGCTCGCCTCGCCAGTCCGGCGGGCCAGGGCATCGGCGAGGGCTTCAGGTAGTCGCCGTCTGCGGTGTACCCGGTTCTGGCTGGGCAGTCGCCGCGACCTTGGTCGCCGCCCGGACGAAGGCGGCGACGGCGGTGGATCGGGAGTGCTGCGGCCAGGCCACGGACAGCGTGGCCGGCTCCACGTCCTGGACCGGACGGTAGGCGATCGCGGATCGCGGATACCGCCGGGTGAGCGAGGCCGGAAAGAAGCAGACGATGCGTCCGAGCTCGACCAGCTTGAAGATCTGCGGCAGGTCTGAGGCGTCTTGCGCCGTGTCCGCGGTGAATGCTTCGTCCTTTGTTGGGCCGGGCCGACGGGCGTGCGTCCCGCCAGTGCCGTGTCGCCCGGTGACGGGGCCCTGGTCCGCGGGCGATCCGTCGGGCAGGCTCCAGCCGGCGAGGTCGGTCAGGTGCAGGCAGGTGCGGGCGGCCAGCGGGGCGTCGGCCGCCATGGCGATCAGAAACGGCTCGGTGAGCAGCGGCTCGGAGTCCAAGCCGCGGTCGTCGAAGGGACTGAGCAGCAACGCGGTGTCCGCGCGGCCGTCTCGTACGGCCTGCGCCTGCTCGCCGACGCGGCCGAGGACGAGCTGGACCGGCAAGGACGCCCCCTCCTGGGCGTATGCGTCGAGGATCTGCGGCAGCAGGCCGCCGTCGATGTCGGCCTTGAGTGCCAGCCGCAGCATCGGCGTGGGTTCGCCGGCGTGTCGGGCCCGTCGAGCTGCGGCGCTGACCGCGTCGAGCGCGGTCCGGGCGTCCTGCAGGAGGGCTTCGCCGGCCGTGGTGAGCGTGACCCGGCGCGTCGTGCGCTCGAGCAGCTGCACGCCGAGCTGACGCTCCAGCTCCCGGATGGCGCGAGTGAGAGGCGGCTGCGTCATACCGAGCCGCTTGGCCGCACGCCCGAAGTGCAGTTCCTCCGCCACCGCGACGAAGTATCGGAGCTGCCGCGTCTCCAACTCATTCATACCTCCAGAGTATCAGTGGCAATCGGATCGGCATTTCAGGTCCGCCGCGGCAGCGGCTTCACTGGCGGGTGATTCCCCTAATGAACAGGAGAAGGACCATGCGAGCAGTCGCAGTGCGCAACATCGGCGACCCGCCGGAGCTGATGGAACTCCCTGTGACCCACCCGGCACCGGGTGAGGTTCTGGTCAAGCTGGCGGCGGCGTCGGTGAACCCGATCGACCTGGGGATCGCGGTGGGCAGGCTGCCCATGCCGCACGTCTTCCCGCTCGTACTCGGCGTCGACGGCGCGGGGCGCGTGACGGAGGTCGGTGAAGGGGTGCGCGGGCTGCAGGTCGACGACGTCGTGCACGGCCAGTTCCTGCGCGCGCCGCTGGGCCACGGCACCTTCGCAGAGTACGCACTCGTCACGGAGACCCCGGACAGCGGGGCGCTCCAGCGGGTGCCGGATGGCATGCCGGCCGAGATCGTGGCGGCGCTGCCGACCGCCGGCATGACCGCGCTCGGTGCCCTCGAAGCCATCGGCCTGCAAGCTGGGCAGTCCATCCTGGTCGTGGGCGCCACCGGCGGGGTCGGGGTCTTCGCCGTCCAGTTGGCGGCAGCCCGCGGCGCGGAGGTCATCGCCACCGCCCGGCCCGAAGCCGACCGGTGGATCCGGGACTTCGGCGCCGCCCAGACGGTCGACTACACGGCCGGCGAAGTGGCCGAACAGGTGCGCAAGACCCATCCCGGCGGAGTGGACGCCGTGCTCGACCTGACCCGCGACCCGGCCCGCTTCGCCGAAAACGCCGGGCTGGTGCGCGACGGCGGCGCAGCCGTGTCCGTGGCGCTCGTCGCGACGCCGCGGCTGCTCGCCTCCGAACGAATCGTGGTGCGAAACTTCATGATGCAGGACAAGCCGGACCTGCTCGCCCGCATCACCGCCGAGGCCGCCGCGGCCCGGATCACGGTCCCGATCCAGCAGGTCGTCACGCTGGACGAGATTCCCGGAGCGCTGGGACGCAACGCCGCGGGCGGCGCACGCGGCAAGACGACGGTCCGCATCTGACGGCGACTGTGCAACCCGACCTGTCCGACCGAAAGGCATACACCATGGCTGCCAACGCCATCGACCCGAACGAGACCACCGCTGCCCGGCGGCAGCGGGGTGAGCGGATCACCGCGGAGCTGAGCGGAGACCCGAACCCAGCGCTGCTGGAAACGCTCGACCGGGACTTCCCCTTCCTGGCCAACGCCGTCACCTCCTACGCCGTCGGCGAGATCCTCGCTCGAACCGTGCTCGACGTGCGCACCCGCCAACTCGCGCTCGTCGCCGCCTTCGCGGCACTCGGCCTCGGCGACTTCATCAAGATCCACGGTGGCTACGCGCTCAACGCCGGTGTCCCCGAGGAGGAATTGAAGGAGATCGTCTACCTCACCACCATCCCCGCCGGCTTCCCCCGCGCGATCCAAGCCTCACAAGCGGTCGCCGAACTCCTCGCCTCCCGCCGAGCGGTGTGACGGTTCGTCGAAAGCAGCCGACGACGCGGCCACCGCGAATGCCGTGAGCTCCGGTGCAACAAACTTCCATGAATCAATGAAAGGACTTCTTGATGCGACAGCACGCGGACAGCCCCATCGTCTCCGTCGCGTACCACTCCGGCTACGGCCACACCGACGTGCTCGCCGAGGCAGTCCGCATCGGCGCGGCCGACGCCACTGCGGTCGTCCACCTGATCAGGGTTGACAAGATCACCGATGAGCAGTGGTCCATGCTGGATATTTCGGACGCCATCATCTTCGGTTCGCCTACCTATATGGGGACCGCATCCGGCGCCTTCCACACCTTCGCCGAGGCCACTTCGAAGCGTTTCACGCCTGCCACGTGGCGGGACAAGCTTGCCGCAGGGTTCACCAACTCCGGCGCCAAAAGCGGTGACAAGCTGCACACCTTGCAGTACTTCACCGTGCTCGCCGCTCAGCTCGGCATGCACTGGGTCAACCTCGGCCTGCATCCCGGCTGGAACAGTTCGCAGGCCTCCGAGAACGACCTGAACCGGCTCGGTTTCTCTCTTGGTGCCGCCGCCCAGACCCATGTGGACCAGGGAGCCGAGGCGGTGCACAAGGCCGATATCGCCACCGCCGAACACCTCGGTCGTCGAGTGGCTGAAACCGCCGCCATCTTCCGCGCCGGGCGGGCGGCCGTCGCTTGACAACTGCGACCAGCCGGGCGCAGGGGCGGCGGCCTGGGCTTCAGCCGGCCGGTCGCGCTGTCCCAGGTCGCCGGTCTCGGCTTGGCCGCGTCAGGTGTCCAGGAGCCGCAGGTCGACCGCGTCGGCCATCGCCTTCATGCCCGCGTCATTGGGGTGGATGTGGTCACCTGAGTCGTAGGCCGGGTTGAGGGCAGCCGGGTTCGCGGGGTCGCGCATGGTCCGGTCGAAGTCGATGACGCCGTCGAAGGCGCCGCTGGTGCGGATCCACCGGTTCACGTCTTGACGGATCGTCTCGGCGGCAGGCGTGTAGTACCCGTTGCCCTCGTCGGGCATCAGAGTCGCGCCGATGACATTGACGTGGGCGGCATGTGCCTTGTCGATCAGCGTGCGGTAGCCGTTGATGAGGTCCTGGGCGGTCAGCGGCCGGCCGTCGGGTCCGGCGTTGTTGCCGATGTCGTTGATGCCTTCGAAGAGGATGACGTCCTTGACGCCCGGCCGGCCGAGGGCGTCGTGCCCGAAGCGCTTGAGGGCACTGACCCCCTGCCACAGGTTCGGGACGTCGGTGAGGACCCGGTTGCCGCCGATTCCGGCGTCGACGACACTCAGCTTCTGCGGCCCTGGTGCGGCGCCCAACCGACGTCCGAGGAAGTCGGGCCACCGGGTGTAGGTGCCGGTCGAGGAGTGGTAGCCGTCCGTGATGGAGTCACCGAAGGCGACGACGGTGCCCCGAGCGGTCGATGACATGACGTCCAGCCCCGCCAGGTAGTACCAGGAGGTCGTGGTGGTGCCGAACGCGGCGGGGCTGTTGTCACCGGTGTGGTCGCCGGAGGCGATGTAGGTGGTGTCGAATGCGTCGGAGTGCCAGGTCGAGGTGCCCGTCGTGCCGGGCACGTAGAGGCTGACGAGCAGGTTCTTCCCGGCGCTGACCGAGATCGGCACGACGTCGCTGACCGCCTCTTGGCCGGCGGGGATCGTGACGTTGCGGGCTTGCCCGAAGGTGACGTTGCGGGTGGTGCCGCGCGTCGCCTCCCCGCCGCTCGCCTGGACCGCGACGTCCACGGCCCTGACATCGAGCGGGGTGCTGCTGTAGCGGTTGGACAGGGTGATGCGTACGTCCGAGCCCGTGACGCTGCTGTGCACCACCATCCGGATGGTCTGGTTGCTGAAGGACGGGCCGCCGGTCGTCATGCTGGGCGACCAGGCACTGACCCTGGTGTCCTTGCCCTGTGGCGAGGACGTGGCGGCCGTCGCCACGTTCGCCGTGCTCAGCGGAACGACCGTGAGGGCCATGCCGGTCAGCGTCACGACCAGGGCCGGCAGGAACCTGCGACGCGGTCGACGACTCGATGCCGGGCTTTCCTTCTTGTGGGACATCGACGATCTCTCCACTCTTCTCGTGGTGCGCGGCGGGCCGAGGTGCTTCGGGGCCTCGGCAGGCAGACCCGGTCCGGCTTCCGGTCCTCGGCGGGTCATGGACGGCAGGCTGGTGCGTCGGATGAACGTCACAGGGCCGGGCAGGGGCTTCCTCGGCCGCTGGACCCCACGCCGCCGACACGGTGGGCATGGCGGTCAGGACCGACCCCTGACCGCCATGTCCGGCCACTGGCACTCTGCCCGCAGGACGTCGTCACGCGGTCCTGACCGGCGGCCCGGTCACGTGTGCCGGTCCGGCCTCATCCGAGGTTGCCCAGCGTGATGGATTTGCCGGGCTCGAGGCTGATCTTCCGTGAGGTGCCGGCCGCGTGGACGGTCGTGTCGCGGCCGCCGACGCTCTTCAGCGTCACCCGGGCGACCTTGCCGTCCTTCCAGGTGAAGTCGGCGACGAAACCGCCGCGGACGCCGACGCCGGACACCGAACCGGACGCTGCCCACGCGGCGGGCAGTGCGGGCAGCAGCTCGACGTGGCCCGGCCGCGAGTAGAGCAGCATCTCGATCATCGCGGAGGGGGTGCCGAAGTTCGCGTCGATCTGGAAGATGCCGCGGCCTTGCCCCATATCCATGATGTCGAAGAGGTTCGGCGCGGTGCCGTTGCTGCCGCCCGCCGACGGCTTCAAGTTGTTGACGACGAGCTGGTAGGCCTTCTCCGCGTTCTTCAGCCGTGACCAGCACAGGCTGCGCCAGGCGTTGGACCAGCCGAAGCTGTTCATGCCGCGGGCGGTCAACAGGGCCGTCGTGCCGGCGAGGATGTCCTTCGGCGTGGAGTCGTCCGGGCGGATACGGTCGCCGGGGAAGAGGCCGACGAGCGGGGAGAGGTGCCGGTGTGTGGTCTCGCCGAGGTTGTCGGGCGACATCCACTCCTCCAGCCAGCCGGTCTTGGGGCTGACCACGGGCAGGTACAGGCGTTGACGCAGACCGTCGATCGTCGCGCTGTAGGAGGTGTCCTTGCCGAGTACCTGGGTTGCGGTGCGGTAGTTGCCGAACAGGTTCCACACCAGTTCCTGGGCGTAGGTGATGCCCTTGGCGTCGAGCGGGCCCTGTTCGGGCGACCAGTCGCTGTCGGCGATGAGGACCTCTCGTGAGGCTCCGGAGGCTTCGGTGACGGTCGTGGTGACGAGGCGGGGCTCCCAGAACTCCACGGCGCCCTTGATGAGGGGGTAGATCTTCTCGAGGTGGGCGCGGTCCTGGGTGTACTCGTAGTGCTCGAACAGGCTCTGGCAGAGCCAGGCGTTGCCGGCCGGATGCCACCACCAGCCGCCACCGCCGTAGGGGTTGGTGGAGATGGCCACGGTCCAGCCGGCGACCTTCCCGCTGGAGTTGCGGTACCTGTTCGTCGGTGAGTTGAACAGCCGCCGGGTGACGTCCGTCCAGGAGGACAGCTGCGCGAGGCAGTAGTCGGTGAGGGCGTCGAAGCAGTCGGGCAGGCCCGCCCGGTCGGCCATCCAGTAGTTCATCTGGATGTTGATGTCGGTGTGGTAGTCGCCCATCCAGTCCGGGTCGTTGCCGTCCAGCCACGGCCCCTGCAGGCCCATCGGCAGGCTGCCCCGCGACCCGGAGATCATCAGGTAGCGGCCGAACTGCAGGTAGGCGGCCTCGAGCTCCGGGTCGGGGACGTCGTCCCGGTGGCGCGCCTGCACCCGTTGCCAGGTGTCCAGCTTGCGCTGTGCGGCGGACGACGTGCCGAGGTTGATGTCCAGTTGCTCGAACATCGGGCGGAAGTCGGCGACATGTGTGTGCAGCAGGGTGCTCGCGGAGTGGCCGGCCGCGTCGAGGACCTTGGTCCGCGCCAGGTGCTCCGGGTCCACGGACGGGTCACGGAACCCGGCGGCCGCGTCGGGCGCGTAGTTGGAGCCGCCGCTGACGACGACGGTGAGGTCCTTGCAGCCGCTGAAGGAGATCGACGCGCCCTTGACGGCGACCGTGCCGCTGCGGCTGTACGCGGTGACGGCGGCGCCGTACTTCAGCCCGTTGGCGAAGGAAGCGCCGAACGAGGTGTGGCGCCCGGCACTGTCGGCGGTGGTGGACTCGCCGTGAGTGCCGGCGAGGGAGACGGTACCGGTGTAGGTGCCGCCGCCCTTCTGGGAGAAATACAGGACGATGACGTCGTCGGGGCGGCTGGCGAAGATCTGCCGCTGGTAGGTGACGCCGGAGAGGTCGTACGAGGCGCTGACGAGGCCCTGAGCCAGGTCGAGGGAGCGACGGTAGTTGTCGACGGAGCCCAGGTCGTGCCCCGGGATGTCGACGGTGAGCTCGGCCAGCAGGGTCAGAGAGCCGAAGTCGTCGCGGTCGTAGGGGAACTGGCCGTCGCTCTGCAGGGCGTCGTTGAGACCACCGGTCCACAGGGTGGCGTCGCTGATCGTCAGCAGTTCGCCGGCGGGGTCGTTGCCCGCGAGCGCTCCGAGGCGCCCGTTTCCGACCGGCAGACCTTGCTGGATCATCGAGTTGGGGGAGCCGGGAGCCTGCCACCACAGCTGGTTCTTCGCGGCGGCTGCCGCGGACAGCATGGGCGAGGAGGCGGGGCGGGCGGGCGAGGCCGAGGCGGTGAAGGCGGGAAGACCGCCGAGGGCGGCGGCCGCGCCGGTGGTTGCGGCGAGAGCGAGGAAGCCCCTGCGGCTCGGGCGGTGGTCGTGCGATTCGGTGTGCTGAGTGTCCACGGTGTGCACTCCATGTCCGGCAGACGGCGCATGCGGGGACGACGGCCACGGGCCGTCCGGCATTGGGTGAGGCGCGCATCCGGGCGTGGGGGACCCCGGATGCGCGGGATGGTGTGAGGCGGGATGGTGCCCGGGTGCGGGGCCCGGTCATGTCACTGCCGGGCCCCGCGGGAGGAGTCAGGCGGACTTGGGTACGTCGATCCTGTCGATGTCGGGCGAGTAGTCCCAGCCGCTGTCGAAGGTGATGGTGTTGGAGCCCGCCTTCAGGGCCAACTGGACGCTGACGGTCTCGACCGTGCCCCAGTCGCCCGTGGAGGGGAACTTCAGGCTGGTGCCGTTGCCGCTGTTGGAGTAGACCGTGACCGAGCGGGGGTCGCCGCTGACGTAGGCGACGTTGACGGTGTAGATGCCGTCCTTCTTCACCTTGATGTCGTTGAACTGCAGCCTGCTGTCGAGGTAGAGATTGCCGACCTTCTTGCCGCCGGAGCAGGAGTCGCAGGTGGCGACGGAGGCGTTGCCGGTCAGGGTGTTGTTCGCGGACTCTGCCTCGTAGCTGGTGGTCGCCAGTGGGGCGCCGCCGGGCTTGATGGTGAACAGCCGGGAGCCGTGTGCGGGCAGCGACGCGGTGATCTTGTTCTTGTGTGTCCCGATGTCCTGGTGGTTCCACAGGTCGCGCACGGAGGCGGTGCCGGAGAATCCGAAGGACGCCCAGTAGGCGGTGACGGCAGCCGACGAGTTGCCGAGGTTGAACAGGGCGACGGTGTACGTGCCGTTGGGGTTCTTGGTTCCCCAGACCTGCTCGTCGCCCATCGGGGTGACGGGACGTGCGACGGGCGAGTCGTTCTGGTCGACGGCGATGACTTCCCGGTTGGTCAGCAGGGAGAGACCGTAGCTGTCCAGCTTGGTGAGGTCGTCACCGGTGTAAAGAGGTGACTTGTTGATGGCCCACAGGGTCATGTAGCTCTGCCGCTCGGCGTTGGTGAGGCCGTCCATCGACCCGTTGCCGACGTCGATCGCGTCGAGGTCGTTCCAGCCGCCCGGGCCTGCCTTGCTGCTCCAGGCGGGGGCGTCGTCCCACCGGTCGTTGACCGAGTTCTCCCAGGTGACCAGGGTGTTGCAGTAGCACTCCACGTCGGTGTCGATGCGCCAGCCGTTGGAGTACTTCTTCCAGTCGGCGGCGTGACCGACGTCGAGCGACCAGGACAGCTCCAGGTGGATCGGGCGCCCGGTGGCGGCGATGGCCTTGTGCCAGGCGGCGACGTCCGCGACGTTGTCGTAGTTGTCACCGGACTTGAACGAGCCGGGGCCCACGCCGTCCAGCTTGAGGAAGTCGTAGCCCCAGTCGGCGAACATCTGCGCCTGCGAATCGATGTACTTCTGGGCGCAGGGGTTGTCGAAGTCCAGCTTGTAGGAGCTGTCCCAGCCGTTGGTGGTGCGCAGATCCGGGTGGACGACGTCCGCGGTGGTACAGCCGGGGGCGTTGTGGATCGGCGCCTTGCCGTCGCCGTACGCACCCTTCTCCAGACCGACGGGAAGGTAGATGCCGGCCTTGAGGCCCTTGGAGTGGATGTGGTCGGCGACCGACTTCATGCCGTGGGGGAACCGGACCGGGTCTGGTGTCTGCCGGCCGTACTGGTCGTACTCGGGAGTCCAGTTGTTGTCCATCCACCAGCCGGCGTCGATGTTGACGTGGTCGTAGCCGTAGTTCTTCAGCGTGGTGGCGAGGGCGTCCGTCTGCTTCAGGACGTTCGCTTCGGTGAGGTAGCTGTAGTTGCCGTTCGGGTTCAGGCCCGGGTACTGGGAGGACTGCATGCTCCAGCTGGACCAGCCCATGTACGGCTTGGCCGGCGTGCCGGAGGAGACGTCCGCCGTGGTCGTGGCCGAGGCGGCGGCTGCGGTCGTGGGCTTGGCGGGGACGGCCGTGGGCGGGGTGGCGGCGGCCGGGACCGCTGTGGTCAGTCCCGCCGTGACGGCCAGGACCAGCGCGGCTTTGACGGTACGGCGCGGGGAGCGGGGGAGGGCTTCGCGCAGTGCTCTGTACGGGGATGACCGCATGGGTCAGGCCTCCTGGTGATGGGGGAGCGGAATCGCGCGGTGGTACCCGGTGGGGGACGGGCGTTGTTGCAGGCAAGGGGCGGGTGCTGTTCCGGGCAGGCCGACAGGGCAGGCGGTCGGGTGGCCGGCCGCCGGGGCGCCTGGCCGGTGTCTCAGCCCTTGCCCGAGCCGATGGTGAGCCCGCTGATGAACTGTCGCTGGAGCGTGAAGTACACCAGGAGCGTGGGGATCGCGGTCATGAGAGCACCTGCCGCGATGAGGTTGGGGTTGGTGAAGTACGCGCCCTGAAGATTGGCCAGTGCGGAGGTGATGGGGCGCTTGTCACCCGTTTCGATCAGCGCGAGTGACCAGAAGAAGTCGTTGTAGATCCAGATGGATTCCAGGGTCGCGAGCGCCGCGAACGCCGGGCGGCACAGCGGTAGCACGATCTGGAAGAACTGCCGCCACACCGGGGCACCGTCCACGAGAGCGGCTTCGAAGATCTCCTTCGGGACCGTCTTCATGTAGTTGCTCAGCACGAAGGTGCAGAATCCGCACTGGTAGGCGATGTGGATGAAGATGATGCCCCAGAGGGAGTTGTAGACGAGCAGGGAGTCGCTCATCCACGCGGGCAGCGGTACCAGAAGGTACAGCCGGTACAGCGGAGTGATCAGGACCTGGGCGGGGAGCAGGTTGCCCGCGGTGAACAGCATCAGCAGCACGATGTTCCAGCGGAAGTCGAACCGCGAGACGAAGAAGGCCACCGCTGCGGCGAACAACAGGGTGCCGAGCACTGCCGGAACCGTGATGAGCACGGAGTTCCAGAAGAAGTGCGGCATCCCCGACTGGTTCCATGCGTCGGTGAAGTTCTGCAGGCTGATGCTGTGCGGCCAGGACAGGTACCCGTGCCTGGTGGTGTCGGAGTAGGGGCGCAGGGAGGTGTGCACGGCCCACAGCAGCGGGACGAGCCACAGCAGCGCGATGCCGCCGAGCAGGATGTGCCGTCCGGTCTGCCGCCTCGGCCCTTTGGAGGCCGCGACATGATACGCAGGCAAGGGACGTGACCGGCGGGTCGGCGGCGTGGCGGTCGTGGTCACTGGTCCTCCTTGCGGAACGTCTGGACGAGGAACGTCCCGATCGCGGCCAGGGAGACGACGAGCAGGATCACCGCGAGCGCGGACCCGTATCCGATGTGGCTGGACTCGCCGATGATGTTGTCGGTGATGAGCAGCGACAGCAGTTCCATGCCGGGCTTGCTTCCGGTACCGCCTCCGAGCACGTAGACGACGTCGAAGGCGCGCAGGGACTCCATGACGGTGACGACCAGGATGATGATGTTGACCGGTTTCAGGGCCGGCAACACCACCCTCAGGAAGGTCTGGCGTCCGTTGGCGCCGTCGAGGGCGGCCGCCTCCTTCAGGGCGGGGTCGAAGCCCTTCAGCCCGGCCAGGTAGAGGATCATGATGTAGCCGGTGTGCCGCCAGCCGGAGGCGACCAGGACGGCCCACAGGTTGAGGTGGGGATTGCCCAACCAGTCGATGTCGTGGCCGAGCACACCGTCGAGCAGGCCGGTGTCGGGGTTGTAGATGATCTCCCAGATGAAGCCGACGACCGCCAGGGACAGCACCATCGGCATGAAGATCGCCGTTTGGTAGAGGCGGGTGAAACGGATCTTGTGGTCGAGCTGGTAGGCCAGGAAGACCCCGAACGGGGTGGGGAGCAGCGCCGTGAACAGCAGCCAGAGCACGTTGTGCTCGACGGCCGGCCAGAACGGAGGGTAGTTGGTGAAGATCTGGTGGTAGTTGCCCGGTCCGATCCAGTGGATGTCGGACAGGGTCAGGCCGTCCCAGTTGGTGAAGGACAGGCAGATGGAGGCGAGCGCCGGCAGCCAGACGAAGACGAGCAGGGCGAGCACGGGGATGCCGACGACGAGGGTCAGGAAGAGGCGGTCGCCAGGACCGAGCCGGCGGGGACGAGGGTGTGCCTGCGACGGTGACCGACGCATGGTACGCACGGAGGACATGGTGAACCCTCCCGCGGGATCAGGCCGTGAAGAAGCGCGAGCGCTGTGACTCGATCTTCTTGAGGAGGGCTGAGCCGTCATCGGGATGGTTCAGCCATTCGGTGAAGCCTGGCTCGACCACGGTGGAGATGAATCCGGGGTCGCTGTCGCGGTCACCGAACTGGGTGATGTGCTTGGCACCGGCGATGAGGTCGGCTGCCTTGGTCTGCAAGGCGTTGTACGACCCCTTGCCGGTACCGGAGTTGACGGCCACGTTGCTCGGGTCGATGCCCATGTAGATGCCTTCGGCCTTCGCGCTGCCGAGGAACTCGAGGAACTTGGTGGCACCGTCGAGGTTCTTCGGCCTGCGGCTGAGCATGAAACCGTCGGTCGGCGCCTCGACCGTGTCCTGACCGTAGGCCGGGTCGATCTCCGGGAAGGGAAAGAAGTCGATGTCGGAGCGGAGGGACTCGTCGGTGACCTGCTGGCCGAGGAAGAGGCCGATGATCGCCATTCCGGACTTCTTGTCGAGCAGCGACTGCGCGGCGTCCTGCCACGAGCGGCCGCCGCCGTTGGCCTGGTAGTAGGGGGCGAGCTCGCGCCACAGATCGATCGTCTTGGCCGCGCGGGCGTCCGTCCAGGCGACCTGGCCCCTCATCAGGGACATGTGGAAGTCGTAGCCGTTGGCGCGGAGGTTGACGTAGTCGAAGGCGCCGAGGATGCTCCAGCTGTCGCCACCACCGTAGCCCGAGGCGATCGGCGAGAGGCCGTCCTTCTTCATCTGCTTGGCCAGTGCGACGAACTGGCCCCAGTTGGTGGGGACTTGATAGCCGTGCTGCTGGAAGACGCTCTTGCGGTAGAAGACGGCCCACGGGTAGTTGTAGAGCGGGACGAAGTAGTACTTCCCGTCCTCGCCCTTGGACAACTGCTTGGTGGCGTCGCTGTAGCCGGCGCCTATCTTGGCCCATACGTCGTCGATGGGAGTGGCCAGGCCCTTTTTGGCGAAGTACTGCATGCGGTAGCCGGCGAACCAGGTGAAGACGTCGTCCGGGGTGCCCTGCAGGTAGGTGGAGATGCTCTTCTGGAAGGTGTCGTGGTCGACGACGTTCGTCTTGACCGTGAGGCTGCTGTCTTTCTGGAAGGCGTCCGTCACCGCAGCGTAGGCTTTCTTCGGGGTGGCGTCCCCGCCGTTCGACCCGAACGTCACCGTCTTCGGGTCGGACCCGGCCCCTGCCCCGCAGGCGGCGAGGGCGGGCACGGCCAGGGCGGCGGCCCCGACACCGAACAGCCCGTGAAGCACCGTCCTGCGGCTGGGACCTGCGGCGGTCCGAAGGCTGCGGCTGTGCAGCGTCATTGCTACTCCTCGTAGGTTTCTGATCCGATGAAGGACTGGATCGCGGTGGCCGCAGCCCCACGCGCCCACTCCTCGAAGGGCAGGGGACGTGTCATCACGTCGCACTGCGAGGCGGTACCGAAGGCAGAGGCGGCGAACGCGTCCCGGATGCCCTCGGCGAAGAGGTCGTAGGCGGCAAGGCCTTCCCCGGAGATGATCACCCGCTCGGGACCGAGGAGGTTCACCAGGGAGCCGATGGCCTTGCCGATGGCCTCGCCGGCCCGTGCGTAGACCTCTCGGACACCGGGGTCTCCGCTGTGGGCCAGATCCAGCGCCTCGGCCGCAGAGGTCACCTGCTTGCCCGTGGCCTCGCGTACTGCGCGGACTATCGCGGGGTCCGCCGCGATCGCCTCCACGCACCCCCGGTTGCCGCAGTGGCAGAGCGGGCCGAGGGGATCGAGGGACAGATGGCCGATCTCGCCGGCCACGCCGTGCGAACCCGATACCACCCGCCCATGTATCACCAGGCCACAGCCGATGCCGGCGCCCACGGTCACCAGGGCGAAGTCCGAGAGGCCGACTCCGGCCCCGAACCAGTGCTCGGCGACCGTGAGCGCCCGCACGTCGTTGTCGACCGTGACCGGCAGCCCGGTCGCGGTCCCGACGATCTCGCCGAGCGCTACGTCCCGCCACTCCAGGAAGGGCGAGTAGCGAACGACCCCGTTCGCGCGGTCCACGTCCCCGGAGATCGCGAGGCCCAGCCCCCGTACCCGCACACCGAATCCGTCGGCCTCCGTGAGCAACTCCTGTACCAGGGCGGTGAGGGCGGGGAGCACCGTCTCCGTCTCGCGGCCCGTCAACCGTACGTGGCGGGAGATCCGGATACGGCAGCACAGGTCGGAGAGCACGGCGATGATCTCGTCGCCCGTCACCTTGATCCCGATGAACAGCGCCCTCCCCCCGTCCACCCACACCAGGTTGGCCGGACGTCCCACCGCCGGCCGTGCCTCTTCGTCCACAGCCTCGACCAGATAGCCGAGCTCCATCAGCGGACGGACCGCCTTGGTGACGGCGGCCGGAGAGAGTCCGGTCCGCCGCCCCACCTCCGAACGGGTGAGCGGACCGTGGGACAGCAGGGTGGTGAAGACGAGGGAAGCGGCCGGCGTCATCGCCGGGGCCGCCCCATGGGAGTCGGTCGAGCGCATGGCCGGAAACTTAGGAAGGTTCTTTTCTGCTGTCAATAAAAAATGCAGCCCCCTTTGGGCAGCGAGGGGTTGAACCTGATCAACCTGGAAAACATAGGTGTGGACGGGGCATTGACATGTGATCAGAGGCGAGGTTGGCTGCGCATTGGTCCTGGTCCCCTGTGTGGCACTCTCCGAACGTGAGGATCAATGTCTGCCATCTCCTTCGACCCCACCTCCGGTGTCTGGCTGCTCTCCACGGTGCGCACGTCGTACGCGGTGCGGGTCGACCAGACCGGAGCCCCCTGCCACCTCGCCTGGGGACCCAGGCTGCCCCTCGCTGCCGTCGGCCAACTCGTGCCTCCTCATGCCGGGGACGTCAGCAGCTTCGAGGGCCGCTCACCGGCCGGTGAGGAGTTGCCGGTCGACGGTGGGGCCCGGTACGGAGCGCCGTCGCTCCGGGTGCGGTTCGCCGACGGCACCCGCTCCTTCGAGTGGGCGCACCTGGGCCACCGGATCAGCGAACCGGCACCCGGAACCACCGAACTCGCCCTCGAGTTCGCTGACCGCCACTACCCGTTGGCGGTCACGCTCCACTACCGCGTCCACGACGACACGGACGTCGTCGAGCGCTGGACCGTGCTGCGCAACACCGGACAAGAACCGATCACTGTGCTCCGCGCGGACTCGGCCGCCTGGACACTGCCGCCGCGCGACGACTACCGGATCAGTCATGTCACGGGCCAGTGGTCGGCGGAGAGCCTGCTGCACCGCGAGCCGGTCCCGCACGGCGAGACCGTGCTCACCAGTCGGCGCGGCATCACCAGCCACCACGCGAACCCGTGGCTGATGCTGGACGCCGGCGATGCCACCGAGGAGCGGGGCGAGGTGTGGAGTGCGGCCCTGGCCTGGAGCGGCAGCTGGCACCTCACGGTGCAGCGCACGCCCGACGGACGGACGGCCTTCACGGGCGGAGCGGGACATGACGGAACGGCACTGCCCCTCGGCCCGGGCGAGGAGTACGCGACCCCGCGCTTCGCGGCCCTCTACACCGACGGCGGCTTCGGTGCGGCGAGTCGCTCCTGGCATGCCTACGTCCTGACCCATGTGCTCCCGCACCCGGACGAGACGCGCCCTGTGCTGTTCAACTCCTGGGAGGCCACCGGCTTCGACGTCGACGAGGCCGGTCAGAAGAAGCTTGCGGCCCAGGCGGCGAAGCTGGGGGCGGAACTCTACGTCGTCGACGACGGCTGGTTCCGAGGCCGCCGCGACGACACCGCAGGACTCGGCGACTGGGCGCCGGCCGCCGAGCGGTTCCCGCAGGGGCTGGGACCCCTCATCGAGGAGGTCCACCGGCTCGGCATGCGCTTCGGCCTGTGGGTGGAGCCCGAGATGGTCAGCCCGGACAGCGACCTCTACCGGGCGCACCCGGAGTGGGTGTTGCACTTCCCGCGCCGCACCCGCACCGAACTGCGCAACCAGCTGGTGCTCAACTTCGCCCGCGACGACGTCGCCGAGTGGGCGTACACATGGCTGACCAGGCTGGTCGCGGACAACGCGATCGACTTCCTCAAGTGGGACATGAACCGAGCCTTCAGCGAGGCCGGCTGGCCCGACCGGGAGGACGGGCAGGACCTGCTGTGGACCCGGTACGTGCACAATCTCTACGGCGTCATCGACCGGCTGCGTGCCGACCACCCCGGGCTGCGCGTCGAGACGTGCAGCGGCGGCGGAGGGCGCGTCGACCTCGGCATTCTCTCCCGTACGGACCAGGCGTGGCCGTCCGACAACACCGACGCGGCGGACCGCGTGACCATCCAGCACGGCTTCGGTCAGATCTACCCGGCACGGGTGATGGCGGCGTGGGTGACGGATGTGCCCAACCAGCTCACCGGCCGCTCGGTGCCGATGCGCTACCGCTTCCATGCGGCGATGGCGGGCGTCCTGGCGGTGGGCGGGGACCTCGCACACTGGACACCGGAGGAGTTCACCCAGGGCGCGGAGCTGGTGGCGCAGTACAAGAAGGTCCGCCACATCGTTCAGCACGGCATCCAGCACCGGCTGCGCGGTCCCGTCGACGACGGGCCGACCGCTGTGCAGTACACCACCCCGGACCGCCGGGAGGTCTTCGTGCTGGTGTGGCAGCGGGTACCCCGCTACGGCATGCCGCGCCCCGCCCTCAGGCTCGCAGGCCTCGGTCCCGCCGCCTGCTACCGGAACGCCGCCACCGGCGCCGTGCACCACGCGTCCGTACTGACGGGGTACGGGATCACACCCGAGCTGCCGGCCGGTGACTGGTCCAGCGCGTCCCTGCACCTGATCAGGGTGGACGACGAGGCGGTGGACGACGGCAGCCCATCCGGATCATGAGTCCTGGATACGGCTGGAGAGCCCGGCGCACTCGGGATGCCCCGGCCAGGTTGAGTGTTGTGAGGTGAAGCCGCTCCAGCCCCGTGAGCTCACTCGTCGGGCACTGCGCTCAAGCAAACGGCTCCGTCCGGTGGATCAGGAGCATGGCGATGTCATCGCTGCGCGGTATGCCGTGAGAAGCGTACTGGAGGAGCGTATCGGTGAGGGTGTCCATGTCGTCGTCCCCGGCTTGGGCAAGCTGGTGGGCGAGTTCGGCGATGGCATGGTCGATGTCGATGCCTGGGGCTTCGACGAGGCCGTCGGTGTACAGGACGAGGGTGGTGCCCGGGGGCAGCGGAATCTCCACGCCGGCGTAATCGGCGTCCGGGGTGATCCCGAGCAGGAGGCCGGGCGGCACCTGGAGGATCTCGGTGCGGCCGTCCGGGCGGCGTAGCAGGGGTGGGGGATGTCCGGCGGTGGCCAGGCGGGCGCGGTGCTGGGTCAAGTCGAGGTGGACGTAGAGGCAGCTGGCGAACAGTCCCGGGTTGAGGTCGCACATCAGTCGGTTGGTGCGGGCCAGGAGTTCGCTGGGAGGAGCGCCGGCGGCGGCGTGGGCGTGTACGGCGGTGCGGAGTTGGCCCATGAGGGCGGCGGCCTGCACGTTGTGCCCTTGGACGTCGCCGATGGCCGCGGCGGCGCTGGTGGCGTCGCAGCGGATGAGGTCGTAGAAGTCGCCGCCGATGTCCATGCCGCGGCCTGCGGGCAAGTAGCGGGCGGCGACGTGCAGGCCGGGGATGGCGGGCAGTCTTCGCGGCAGCAGGCCGTTCTGCAGGGTGCGGGCAAGATTGTGCTTGGCGTCGTACAGGCGGGCCCTGTCCAGGGCCTGGGCGATCAGACCGGCCACCGAGATGAGGAGGTTCCGCTCGGTCGGCGGGAAGCGGCGGGCCTCGCTATAGGACAGCACCAGGAGCCCGACGGGACGGCCGCGGATGACCAGCGGCAGGAAGGCCCATGCGTTCCTGCCGCCATAGCGGACAACGTTCGGGTAGGCGTGCTTGAACTCGTCGAAGCTGGCGAAGAAGAGGGGCCTCTGCATGGACAGCGCCCGTGCGGGTGGGGCACTGGAGCTCAGGGACTCGCCGTCGAAGCGGGCCATGAAGGCCGGAGGGTACCCACGGTGACCGACGACCCGCAGCCGTCCGTCGTCCGCCGTCATCAGGGCCAGGCCCGAAACCCCGAAGGCAGGCACGAGTTGGTCGGCGATCCTGTCGGCCACGTCTTCCATCCGCACCATCTCGGTGAGGCTCGCCGCCAGGTGCATCAGGTGGTAGAGCGTCGTGGCCCCGGTCTGCTCCGCAGGAGACGGGTTGGGTCGCTCCGGCTCGGCGGGCGGTGCATGCGGGAGAGGAACGATGTGGATGCTGACACCGGAGGCGTCGGGGTAGAGCTGGAAGGAAAGCCGCCGATCCAGTGGGCGCACAGCAGTGAAGTGAGCGGGCCGGCGGCTGATGACCGCGGCACGGAATCGGTCCTCGAAGGTGGGGTCGCCGAGCCACTGCAGGCGCTCCCACGGGCGGGCGCCCAGCAAGTCGGCGGCGCGAACCCCGAGCAGGTCGGCCGCCGCATCGTTGAGAAAAGTGATCCGGCCTTCCAGGTCCAGTGACAGCGCCCCCGGCAGGCGGGCGGCGAAGTCATAGGCGGCCCGGGCTTCGCCTTGGCCCAGGGTGTGAGAACGCACCGGTTCCAGCACCCGCGGACGGCCCTCGGGTAAGAGCGGGTGACCGCCTGCCACAGCGCGCTTGAGTACCAGGCCCGCCTGGTGGCAGAAGGTGTCGATCGCCTCACGCTCACCCCGGTCCAGACTCGTGGGATGCCAGGAGGGCCACAGCAGGCAGACCGTACCCCGTACGGCACCACTGGCGATGATCGGGGCGGCTGCCACGGCGTGGTCCGGCACCACGAGAGCGAGCCTTGGGTAGTGCAAGGCCAACTCCTCGGGGCTGCCGACCCAGACCAGGCGCCTCTCCCGCGTCGCTTCAGCCACCGGGACTGCCTCCTCCACCCTGATCCGGGCCCAGGGGGCGACGATGTGCCAGGAAGTCCCGTACACCATCGACAACTGCAACGCCCGCTCCCGCGGCGGCAGGAGGAACAGCATGCCGCCCGAAGCACCGGCGTCCTGCATCAGGCGGCGGACGAGAGTGGCCAGGTCTTCCCAACCCGAGGCGGGGCCAGGGGCGGCAGACTGCACGCCTTTTCACCGACCTTCTGGAACTGGAGCGAGGCCTCGTATGCGGTGTGCCCGGGATGCCTCGGCCTTCGTGGCGGGGACCACCGCGGTGCGTCTTCGCCCCGTCCCCGGCGCCGGCGTCACTTCCGCGAAAGGCTGCACTTGCCGATGTACTGCGAGCACCTGATGGACCGCAGCCCGCACCTGCGGCACCGGATCTGCACCTGTCGACGCCATGGTCGTTGTGCCCATCGGCTGTGGCAACGCAACACCGCACCAGCCGCATCGCGCGTGACCCATACAGGCACAATAGCCTTCCGAACAGGCATAGGCATCCAAAGTCACGCTCACTGCCCAATCGTGGCCGCGGCCGCCGCACCGACTTGAAGGCCCACTCCGGGGGCTACCGTCAGCGGTCGCCGCCTCGTCCCGGCTCGGATGTGCGGCGATGGCCTTCGGGCAGTCTTGGACAGACCAGGTGGGGTGAAGCACTCCGTCGGGGATTGGTCACAAATCGAACACGAGATCTAATGACGTGCCTGAGCCGCTGACCCTCGCTCAAGGTCATCGGTGACATCCTGTCCGTAGCCGCCGTACGCCCACCGCCTGCGGCAATCGCCGGTTCGGTGACAGCTCATGCCTGTGGCCGGAGCGTGGTCCCCTGGCTTCGCTGCCGGCATGCCTTCGCACACCGGGCCAAGAAGTTGCACACTGTGGAAGTCATGCGCGTGAGGAATCAACGTGTCGCGGGCCTGGGGCAGCCGTGGTCGAGCCACCTGTTGCTGCTGATACCGGTTGCGCTCATCGTGCTGATCACTGTCCTGGACATCGTGACGCCGGCCGACATCGTTCTCGGCCCCCTGCTGGTGATCGCGCCCGCGCTTACTGCGTGGTCCGAGGGCCCCTGGGTGACCAGCGGTATCGGGGCCCTGGTCGTCATGGCCCAAGGCTTTGTCGGCTGGCGTGATGGCCTGCTGTTGTCTCGGAACGTGCTGGTTGAGATGGTCGCTCTGGCGGTGCTGTCGACGGTGGTGGTCTCCTTCTGTGTGGTGCGTGACCGGCACAGGCGTCAGCTGGCCCGGGTGAGGACGGTGGCGGAGGCCGCACAGCACGTCCTGCTGTGGCCGCTTCCCACCCGGCTGGGACCGCTGCAGCTTGCCTGCCTCTACCTTGCCGCTGAGGAGGAGGCCGAGATCGGCGGCGACCTCTATGCCGCCGCCCGCACCGACAGCGCGGCCCGCGTGATGATCGGTGACGTGCGCGGCAAGGGCCTGCCCGCCGTCGGTGAGGCCGCCCTCCTGCTCGGCGCCTTCCGCGAGGCCGCCCACCAACACGCCTCCCTACCCCAGCTCGCCGCCGCCCTGGAACGCAGCATCGCCCGCTACCTCATCGACTTCGAGCCCGCGGACGAGGCGGGCGAGCGCTTCGTCACCGCTCTTCTACTGGAGATCCCCGACGACGAGCCCGTCGTCCGGATCACCAACTGCGGCCACCCGGCACCCCTGCTCCTCGGCCCGGACAACAGGGTGACCGTGCCCGGCCTCGACCCCGCACCGCCGCTCGGTATCGGCTTGACGGACCCCGACGACCACACCCTGGGTGTCCTGCCTTTCGGCCCGGGCGACACCCTGCTCCTGTACACCGACGGTGTCATCGAGGCCCGCGACCAGCAGGGCGCCTTCTACCCCTTCGCGGAACGCGCCGCCCAGTGGGCCGACCACGATCCAGAAGACCTGCTGCACCAGATCCGTCGTGACCTGATCGCCCACACCGGCGGGCGCCTCGGCGACGATGTCGCCCTCATCGCCATCCGCCGTAGCCTCATTCCCCGTCCTGGCCACGAACTGGGATACGCCATCCAGTCCCTTCGTGCTCCGCTATCCCTCCGAACCACCGAACCGAGTCGCCCTCCGGCGGCCGACTGACGCCCTGCAGGTCGGCTGTGATGCCGCCCCTCTCGGGTACTGGAACGGCCTCCAGCACCAGCACGGCCAGGTCGTCGTCCATCGGCTCGGTGCTGAAGTCGTGAACGGCCCGCCGGACCCGCTCCGCCACGGCCTTCGCGCCCAGTCCGACGCATCCGCGCAGTACCTCCGTCAGGCCGTCGTCGTCGTCCAACTGCCGTGTGCCTCTGCGGCGTTCGGTGACGCCGTCGGTCACGCACAGCAGTGTCTCACCCGGCGCGAGAGTGAAGGTGTTGGCGTGGAACTCCTCAAGCTTGTCGATTCCGAGGAGCATCTGCGGGGCTGCGGCGGGAGTCACCGAGCCGTCGGTCGACAGCCGCAACGGAAGCGGATGGCCCGCGCTGGCTATCGTGCATCGCGCGCCGCCGGCGACCGCATCCGGCTCCAACTCTCCGTACAGCAGGCTCAGGAAGCGGGAGTTCTCGTGCTCGCCACGGAATGCCATGGCCTCGGCTGCCTCCTCCGCCATCGCGAGGTTCAGCCGGTTGAGAAGGGACTCGACGCCGTGGCCCTCCCGTGCCAGCAGCCGTACGAGGTGCCGGGCCAGGCCGGTGACGGACATGGCCTCCAGGTCGTGGCCGCACACGTCGCCGAGC
This sequence comes from Streptomyces sp. NPDC093064, assembly GCF_044754605.1. NCBI lineage: Bacteria > Bacillati > Actinomycetota > Actinomycetes > Kitasatosporales > Streptomycetaceae > Streptomyces > Streptomyces sp. NPDC093064. Next base: position 108,957 of record NZ_JBIVPK010000022.1, on the reverse strand, counting down.
AGGAAGCACCAGCGGTGGTCTCCCATCGGGAACAGGTCGTAGAAGTCTCCGCCGACGGTCTGACCCTCACCGCAGGGCTCGTAGACGATCGCCGTGTCGACGCCCGGAATGGTGGCGAGGGACATGGGGAGCTGGCTGCGCTGGAGTGTGCGGCTGATGCTCGCCTGCCGGGTGTAGCGGCGGACGGTGACCACCGCCTGGGCCACCCGCTGGGCAACGTCCTCCGCGAGCCGTACGACGGCGTCGGTCATGTGAGGGAGTCCTGCTTGGCCGATCAGAAGCGTGCCGTGGTACTGCCCGCCCGCGACGAGCGGGAACGCCAGCGCGGAGCCGCCCTGCTCGGCTCCTCCATGCGCGGGCCAGGGCCAGGGCCACGGGCCACCGGTCATCCCCGGCCCGGCAGGCGGACGGTTCTTCTCCAGCGCCAGGCGGAGTGTGCGGATCCGCCGCTCGTCCATGTGCCAGACATGGGAAAGCCGCAACTCGGTGCTGTCGGTGGTCAGCCATACGCCGCACCAGTCGGCGAGCCTGGGGACCAGGAGCTGTCCGGCGAGCGCTGCGACCATGTCCTCGTCCATCTGTCCGACGAGCAGCTCGCCGGCCTCGGCGAGGAACGACCGTCCTTCACGCTCGGCCCACTCGACGCTGCGGCCCCGGCCGTCGCGCGGCGGTGCGGCCGTATCGGGCTCGGGGGTCGCCGGCTCGCGGGGAATGGATTCGGTGAGGCCCTGCTGGCCGGTCTCGAGCGGGGTCTCCATGGCGCACTCCACGCGGAACCAGTCGGCCTTCTCGGTATGCCGGTAGGTCACACCCCACGACTGGGCCAGCGCGCGCATCAGCTGCCGGCCGTAGCCGCGTACGTCGCTGTGTATGCCGTCTCCGTCACGGACGGTGCCGGATGAGCTGTGGTCCAGCACTTCGACCACGACCCCCATCCGTCCGGCCGCACCCTGCATGGCATCGGCCGGCGAGCCTCGACCGACGTCGAGGCTGCAGACCACTTCGATCTCGAACGCGGCCTGTGTGGCGACGCTGGTGACCAGTTCGCTGACGAGGAGTGCTGCGTCGTCGAGGAGCCGCTCGCTGATCGCCGGCGCTCCCGGGAACTGCAGAGCGGATCGTTCGACGAGCGCGGCGCGCAGGAACCTGCGCGCTGTCGAGGCAGCGAGTTCGTCTGCGGGTACGCGCATCCGCGACACGGATTCACGCGGATCAAGGGATGAGCCCATTGGCGACTCCCGGCCGGTCCGACACACATGGTGAATGTAGCCTAAAAGGGAAGTAATCGGATCCTTTTGCTTGCCGGGAATGGGTTGCCATGGACTCTGTCACCCAGCCTGATCGTGTTTCCCGTGAGCCAGAACTCCGGGACCGGGGGCCCGCTGACACCGGCCCCGAGGCCGCAGGCCGACCGGGCCCCGCGCCGGACGGTGAGTGGATACGCGTCGCCGATCTGCGTCCGCTGCTCGCGGCCATGAATGCGTTTTGCGACGGTGACTTCACCGTACGTACAGAGGGACTGTCCGCAGGGGTCCTCGCCGAGATGGCGGGGGTGCTCAACCAGATCATCGTGCGGAACGCGCATCTGGCCTCGGAGCTCGACCGAGTACGCCGGGAAGTGGTGCGACGAGGACGGCTGGACGAGCGGCTCGCAGCGAGTCCCGGGCAGGGCGCGTGGACCACGAGCGTGGAAGCGGCCAACACCTTGCTGGAGGCGTTGGCCGTCCCCGCCGTGAACGCCACCCGCGTCCTGACCGCCGTAGCGGACGGTGATCTGACTCAGCGCGTCGAGTTGCACGACGGCAAACGCCAACTCCGCGGCGATCTGCGACGTCTGGGGCATGGAGTGAACCGGATGGTCGAGCAGTTGTCGCTGTTCACCGGCGAGCTGACCCGCGTCGCCCGGGAGGTCGGTACCGAGGGGCGTCTCGGCGGGCAGGCCACGGTGCAGGGGCTGGTCGGGGACTGGCGTAACGCGACCGAGGCCGTCAACACGATGGCCTTGCGGCTGACCGCGCAAGTACGCGACATCGCGGTGGTGACCACGTCGGTCGCGCGCGGCGATCTGACACGCCAGGTCACGGTCGAGGCGAACGGCGAGCTGCTGGAGCTGAAGCTCACCGTGAACACGATGGTCGACCAGTTGCGCGCGTTCGCCGACGAGGTGACGCGGGTGTCCCGTGAGGTTGGTACGGAGGGCCAACTGGGCGGGCGGGCTCATGTACCGGGCGTCTCGGGCGTGTGGAAGGACCTCACCGACAACGTCAACTTCATGGCGTCGAATCTGACCTCGCAGGTCCGCAACATCGCCCAGGTGACCACGGCGGTCGCCAACGGTGATCTGAGCCAGAAGATCACGGTGGACGCGCGGGGCGAGATCCTGCAGCTGAAGAGCACCGTGAACACGATGGTCGACCAGCTGTCGGCGTTCGCGGACGAGGTCACGCGCGTCGCCCGTGAAGTCGGCACCGAAGGCCGGCTCGGTGGCCGGGCGCAGGTGCGCGGCGTTTCGGGGGTGTGGAAGGACCTCACGGACAACGTCAACTTCATGGCGGAGAACCTCACCTCGCAGGTGCGCAACATCGCCCAGGTCGCCACCGCCGTCGCCCAGGGCGACCTCGGCAAGACGATCACCGTGGAGGCGAAAGGGGAGATCCTGGAGCTGAAGTCGACGATCAACACGATGGTCGACCAGCTGTCGGCGTTCGCGGACGAGGTCACGCGCGTCGCCCGCGAGGTCGGTACCGAGGGCAACCTGGGTGGCCAGGCGCAGGTCCGCGGCGTCTCGGGCGTGTGGAAAGAGCTGACCGACAATGTCAACTTCATGGCGCTGAACCTGACCTCGCAGGTCCGCAACATCGCCCAGGTGACCACGTCCGTAGCCAACGGCGACCTGTCGAAGAAGATCACGGTGGACGCGCGGGGCGAGATCCTGCAGCTGAAGAGCACCGTGAACACGATGGTCGACCAGCTGCGCGCGTTCGCGGACGAGGTCACCCGCGTCGCCCGCGAAGTCGGCACCGAAGGCCGGCTCGGTGGCCGGGCGCAGGTGCGCGGCGTCTCGGGGGTGTGGAAGGACCTCACGGACAACGTCAACTTCATGGCGGAGAACCTCACCTCGCAGGTCCGCAACATCGCCCAGGTCGCCACCGCCGTCGCCCAGGGCGACCTGTCGAAGAAGATCGACGTGGACGCGCGCGGCGAGATCCTGGAGCTGAAGACGACCATCAACACGATGGTCGACACGCTCTCCTCGTTCTCGTCCGAGGTCACCCGCGTCGCCCGCGAGGTCGGCAGTGAGGGGCAGCTGGGCGGTCAGGCCCGTGTGGAGGGCGTCTACGGAACGTGGAAGCGGCTGACCACCAACGTCAACGAGCTTGCCCTGAACCTCACCACCCAGGTGCGGGCGATCGCGGAGGTGGCCAGTGCCGTCACCCAGGGCGACATGTCCCGTGCCATCACGGTCGAAGCCCAGGGCGAGGTCGCCGAACTGAAGAACAACATCAACCTCATGGTCTCCAACCTCCGCGAGACCACCCGCGCCAAGGACTGGCTGGAGTCCAACCTCACCCGTATGGCCGCCCTCATGCAGGGCCACCGCGACCTCGTGGAGGTCGCCGACCTGATCCTGCGCGAGCTGACCCCGCTGGTGAATGCGCAGTTCGGTGCGTTCTTCCTGGCCGAGGCAGGCGCGCCGCACGCCGAGGGCCTGCAGTTCATCGCCGGGTACGGCACCGACCGGGCCGGCGAGAGCAGCCCGCTCCCCGGCGCCGGCACCCTGGGCCGCGGCCTGATCGCACAGGCTGCGCAGGAGAAACAGCGCATCCTCATCACCGACGTCCCGCCGGACTACATCACCATCAGCTCCGGGCTCGGCATGGCGTACCCCGCCAGCATCGTCATCCTGCCGATCCTCTTCGAGGATCAGGTGCTCGGCGTGATCGAGTTGGCCTCGCTCAGCAAGTTCAGCGATGTGCACCTGGCCTTCGTGGACCAGTTCGCCAACACGATCGGCGTCTCGATCAACACGATCATCGCCAACTCCCGAACGGAGTCCCTGCTCTCGCAGTCCCAGCGCCTCACCTCCGAATTGCGCGAGCGGTCGGACGAACTTCAGCGCTCCAACGCCGAGTTGGAGGAGAAGGCCGCCCTCCTCGCGACCGCCTCGCGGTACAAGTCCGAGTTCCTGGCGAACATGTCGCACGAGCTGCGCACCCCGCTCAACTCGCTGCTGATCCTGGCCAGGCTGCTCGCCGACAACCCCGACGGGAACCTGTCCGAACAGGAGGTGCAGTTCGCGACCACCATCCACCGCTCGGGCTCGGACCTGCTCCAGCTGATCAGCGACATCCTCGATCTGTCGAAGATCGAAGCCGGTCGGATGGACGTGCGCCCGACCATACTGCCGCTGGTCAAGCTGCTTGACTACGTCCACGCCACGTTCCGGCCGCTCACCATCGACCGAGGCCTGGGCTTCGATATCGCTGTCGGGGAGAACGTACCCGCCGAGCTGTACTCCGACGAGCAGCGCCTCCAACAGGTGCTGCGCAACCTGCTGTCCAACGCCCTGAAATTCACCCACACCGGCAGCGTGGAGCTGCGCGTCGAGCGGGTTCCGGGCGAACAGTTCGAGGAGGCGACACTCAAAAACGCCGAAGCCATCATCGCTTTCTCCGTCAGGGACACCGGGATCGGTATCGCCCCCGAAAAGCTTCCGATGATCTTCGAGGCGTTCCAGCAGGCCGAGGGCACCACCAACCGCAAGTACGGCGGCACCGGCCTCGGCCTGTCCATCAGCCGGGAGATCGCCAGGATGCTCGGCGGCAAAATCGTCGCGGAGAGTGAGCCGGGTGTGGGCTCCCGCTTCACCCTCTACATTCCCTCGCACTACCCAGGCTCCACCACCGGGCAGGGTCCGGCGGAGCTGCGCACCGTCGGAGCCCCGCCCGCAGAGAACCGGGCGCCGGCAACGGCCGCCGAGGACGCATCACCTGGGCACGTGTTGGACAGCGGGGTGAGCGCCGACATCCTGGATCCGGGCCGCCTGAGCCCGGACGACCTGATGGGCAGAGGAGCCGCGGGGACGGCTGACGGCCGCGAGGACGCCTGGCCGGAGACGACTCGGCTCAAGGAATGGCTTAACGGGCGTCCCGGTCGCGTACTGGCAGGCCGTCACATCCTCATCATCGACGACGACATCCGCAATGTCTTCGCCCTCACACACGTACTGGGCCGCGTCGGCATCACCGTGAAGTACGCGGAGAACGGCCGAGAGGGCCTTGAGGTCCTGGAACGGTCCCCTGACGTGTCCCTGGTCCTGATGGACATCATGATGCCGGAGATCGACGGATATGAGACCACCCGCATCATCCGGGACACCCCCCGTCTCGCACACCTGCCGATCATCGCGCTCACTGCCAAAGCGATGCCCGGAGACCGCGAGAAGGCGATAGACAGCGGCGCCTCCGACTATGTGCCCAAGCCGGTGAACGTCGACCACCTGCTGTCGGTCATCTGCGATCTGCTCGATCCGCAGAACGGCTCCCCGGAGCCGGCGCAGGATCGGGACACCGCCGATGAACCGTCCGACGCAGAGGACGGCGCCGACGATCCGCCCAGGGAAGCGCCATGAACACCAGCCCGGCCGACCCATGCAGCATCCTGATCGTGGACGACATGGAGGAGAACCTCATCGCGTTCGAGGCCGTACTCGGCCCGCTCCACCAGCACCTGGTCCATGCGCGTTCGGGGGAGCAAGCGCTGAAGGCGATGCTGCGACAGGAGTTCGCCGTCGTCCTCCTGGACGTCCGGATGCCCGGCATGGACGGGTTCGAGACCGCCGCCAACATCAAGCGCCTCGACCAGACCAAGGACGTGCCCGTCATTCTGGTGACGGGGACCGAGCCGGGCGCTGACCACACCTACCGGGGATACGCGATCGGCGCCGCGGACTTCATCACCAAGCCCATCGACCCGTGGGTGCTGCGTACCAAAGTCAACGTCTTTCTCGATCTGTACCGCAAGAACCGCCAGTTGGCGACCCGCGCACAGCCCTCGGACGCAGACCGGCTTGCGGAGATCGCCGAGCAACTCGCCCAGATCGAGCTACTGCTGCGCAACAAGCCGGAAGCCGAGACGGCCCATCTCGCTGACCGCATCGCGGAGGTGGAACGCGCGGTGGGTACCCTCCTCCCAGGCCGCACCGGCCACTATTCAGCTTGATCGGCTGCCCATGTCCCGTACCCCGAGCATGCGGCGCCCGCCGCAGTGCACTGAGCATCGACGCGCAGCCACGTCCACGGACCTTGCGGGGCGCACGGTGACCTCGCAGCCTTCGCCGTGCCCGTCGTCCAGAGCGGCCGGCGTCCGGTGGCGGTCCTCCCCGTCGGCGGTGACGTGAGGGTGGTGGAAGCGCACGGGACCCAGTTCGAAGTGCCGCCGCACGCGGTGGGCACGGCGTGGGTCAGAGGCCACTGCCCTCCGTGGGAGGGGCCCCGATGATCTGGTGGTCAGGACTGGGCGGGCAGATCCGGGCGATGAGTAGGGCGACGTCGTCGTGGTCGCCCGGGTCCCGCAGGGCGTGCAGGAGCAGGTCACAGGTTTCTCCCACGGGGCGGCCCTCGGAGCCGTCCAGCAGGCCGAGGAGGGTGTCGAGGCGGTCGTCGATGGGATGGTGGCGCGTTTCGACCAGGCCGTCGGTGTAGAGGACCAGATCGTCGCCCGGACCGAGATCGAGCGTTCTGCTGTGGAAGGTGACGCCGCCGACACCCAGCGGCGCGCCGGGGCACAGGTCGAGCAGCTCGGGGGGTCGGCCGGGGTGGACCAGGACGGGGGGCAGGTGTCCGGCGTTGGCGATGTGGCACTCGCCGTGGTGGGGGTCGTAGACGGCGTAGAGGCAGGTGGCGATGTAATGCTCCAGGCCGCTGGTGATCCTGTCCAGATGCTGGAGCACCTGGGCGGGGTCGAAGTCGAGTTCGGCCAGGGTGCAGGTGGCGGTGCGCAGGCGGCCCATGGTGGCGGCGGCGTCGATGCCGCTGCCCATCACGTCCCCCACGACCAGGGCGGTCTTGTCGCCGGTCAGGGGGATGATGTCGAACCAGTCTCCGCCGACTTCGCTGGTGGCCTGGGCGGGCTGGTAGCGGGAGGCGATCTCCAGGCCTACCAGGTGCGGCGGGTGCTCCGGCAGCAGGCTGCGCTGGAGGGTGACGGCGGCGTTGCGCACGCTCTGGTACCAGCGGGCGTTGTCGATGCTGACCGCGGCACGGTTGGCCAGCTCGCCTGCCAGTACGGCGTCGTCATGGTTGAAGGGCAGGGGGTTGCGTGCGCGTTTGAGGTCCAGGGCGCCGAGCACTATGCCGCGGGCGCTCAGCGGCACCGCCAGGTAGGAGTGGATGCCGGCGCGGGCCAGGAGCGTGGCCGCCTCGGGATTGCGCGCTATACGGGACAGGTCGCGGTCGTTCACGTGCGGTACCAGAACCGGTTTGCCGGTGCGGACGCACTGGGTGACCAGGCGGTCGGCGGCGTAGGCGGCCAAGTCGCCTACCTGGTCGGCGGCGCGGGTGGCCTCGGTGGGGTAGGCGGCGGCCAGGGCGAGGGCGCGGAAGAGTTCTGGGCCGCTGCCCGGCGCGGCGGTGCGGTGGCAGGCCAGGACCGTGTCGAGGACGTCCACCGCCGCGATGTCGGCGAGCTCGGGCACGGTGACCCCGGCCAGCTCGCGGGCGGTCTGGTCCACGTCCAGCACGGTGCCGATGAGAGCCGAGGCGTCAGCGATCAGGGTCAGGCGCCGTCGGGCCCGGGCGGCTTCGGTCGCCAGGCGGTGCCGCTCGGTGACGTCCGCGATCGAGGCGGCCACTCCCCGCGCCCGGCCGACGGGGTCCTGCAGCCGGTAGAGGGAAACCGACCATGCATGGTCGTGATCCGCATCGGCCCAGGTGCGGCCGACGACGTTCTGGTCCAGCAGTGGGACTCCCGTTTCCAGAACCCGCCACTGCGCGGACTCGATGGCCGCGGTGTCCACATGCGGCAGGACCTCTGAGACATGGCGGCCGACATGCTCCTCGGTCGACAGGCCGTTGATGCGCTCCAGCGCCGGATTAACGGCCACGTACCGCAGATCTGTGTCCATGACGGCCAGCCCGACCGGGGACTGCGAGACCAGCATCCCGGACAGCTCATTCAGCAGCCTGCGGGGCTGGGACGTCCCGGGGACATCGTCTTCGGCCCGAAAGGATTCGGATGTGTTCATCCCGGCCATCCCCTCTTGCAACCGTCACCCCAGCTGCCTCCGGGCGCCGTCCTGGGCCCGAGACCCTGGTCCTTCGCAACCTCCATGATGTCCACGAAGCAGCCCGCCACGCATCCCCCCTCGGCTCCAAGAAGATCCTGCCTTCCGCGGCCTTGATCGTGAGCCGGCACGGCCAGCAGGGAGGCCAGGAGCGCCACAGCATCGCGGAGGAGCACCGCCAGGCCACCGAGGAGCGCGCCGACTGCAAGGGCACCGGTGGTGAGACACGCCAGTTACGCGCCCTGGAGCCCCCGATGAGCGAACAGCCGGCCCCGCCGACACCGCCCGGCAGCAGCTGGAGCCCCCAGTCGCCGACGCGGTCCGCGCGTACGCAGCCAAGACCCGCGCTGTAACCGCTGCTACTTGCTGCACCCGGCGACTGCACGGTGCTGCTCGTGCCCCTGGTCCTGCTGCTCGGCTGCTGAGCCGAAGCACACACCTCTTGCACTTAGTTCAAGTGGTCGGCTACGGTCACTCCATCAGCAAGTTGAACTAAGTGCAAGTCCGTCGAGGGAGGGTCCCCATGAACATGCTCGCCGCTGTCATGCAGATACTCGTCGCCGCCGCCTTTGTCAGCATTCCAGTGGTTCGCCACCGCTTCGGTCCCGCCGCGAAGGCCGCCGCCGTGGCCGAGCTCCGCCGCCAGGACGTCCGTCCGGAGGTGCTGGAGGAGAACGGGCTCCGCTTCGACGCCGGCGGCCACGAGACCGCGGCACCGGCGGCCGTCGCCGCGGTGATGACCGCCACCGCCGCCTTCAACTTCGCCGGCGCCGACCTGGCGCAACTACTGACCTGGATCTTCTCCTCCCTGGTGCTGCTGATGAACGCAGGCATCGTCTACAGCAACCTCACCGCGGTGCAGTCAGTGGAGGCCGCTTTCCGCCGCAAGAGCGACCCGGAACTGGCCCGGATCAAGGTCGCGCCCTTCCTCCAGGCCGCCGAGAACGCCTTCCCGCACTGGGTGCGCGCCCAGACCTACCTCCGCAACACCACGGTCTTCGCCGGCTCCGCCATCGCCCTGATCGCCGTTTCCTTCGGCTGACAGCGCCGGAGTCTCCCAAAAGTGCAGACGGGTCACACCCGTGCATCCCGCGGCGAACCGCAGCTCCAGACAGGGCTTGTAGGGGTCCAGCCTGGTGGGTCGCGGCCGGTTCTCGCGAAGGGTGTCCTACGACAGCTCCTGTCTCCGTCTCTGACCCGAGCGCTCTTGCGGACAGAAGCTGACCTAAATGCTCCGTACGGTCGTGCCATGACGCAGACGCAGAGGATTCTTGTCACCGGTGCCACCGGAACCGTCGGCCGCCAGGTCGTCGCCGAGCTGCTCGCCCGCGGCCATGCGGTCCGCGCCCTCAGCCGGGATGCGGCGAGGGCCGACCTCCCGGCCGGTGTCGAGGTCGTCCAGGGGGATCTGACCGAACCGGCCGGCCTGGCTTCGGCCTTGGAGGGTGTCACCGGCCTTCACCTGATCACCTTCGGCGGGCCCTACTTCGCCCCGCTGGAGACCGGCCTGCGGATCCTGGAACTGGCCCGCGCGGCCGGCGTACGCCGGGTCACCGTGCTGCATGGCGGCGGGCCGTCGCTGCTGGAGGACGCCGTGCGTGCCGATGACGATGTGGACTGGACCGTGCTCATGCCGGTCGAGTTCATGGCCAACTGCCTGGAGTGGGCGGACGGGATCGTGGCCTCGGACGAAGTCCGCGAGCCGTTCGTCTCCCGGCTGAGTGCCATCGTCCACGAGGGCGACATCGGAGCCGTCGCCGCGGTCGCGCTCACCGAGGAGGGCCACGGGGGCCAGGAGTACGTGATCACCGGCCCCGAGCTCCTGACCGTCGGCGACAAGGCGGCGACGATCGCCGCCGCCCGCGGCCGGGAGATTGCCCTGATCGAACTCAGCGAGGAGCAGGCCATCGCGCAATGGCGGGCGGCGGGCCACTCGGAGGACGTGATCGGCTTCCTGATCGAGGCGTACGGGAACACCCCGGAGGTGGGCCGTACGGTCGTTGACACCGTCGAGAAGGTCACCGGCCACCCGGCCCGCACTTTCGCCCAGTGGGCAGCGGAGCACGCGGACGCCTTCACGGCAACAGTCCCCGTGGTCACGGCATAGCCCCCCGCGTGGTATGCGGGACGGACGCGGAAGGAACCACATCACAAGTGACGAAACCACACCCGCGTCCGGCCCCGCCCGACGAGGTCAGGTGGCTCCCGATCTCGTGAACATCGGCTATTCGCGCGAGTATGCGACTCCCACTCTCGTGTCGCAACGACGTCGTTACTCACGTACGTAACCAAGAGGCCGTCCGTCCTCGCCGACGAACTGCGCACGTTCTTCGCCCGCCTGAACTGAGAGGTCAGATGGCCATCACTTCGTCCCAGCCCGCCGACGTACTCGAACGGCGGGCTCTCAACCGGGCGTTCCTGGCACGCCAGTTGCTGCTGGCACGACGAACGATGCCGGCGGAGGAGGCGCTCGAGCACCTCGTGGGTCTGCAGGCACAGGCACCCATTCCGCCTTACTACGGCCTGTGGACCCGGCTGGAGGACTTCCGCCCCGCGGAACTGGCCGGCCTGCTCACCGAACGGCGGGCCGTGCGCATCGCACTGATGCGGGGCACCGTCCATCTGGTCACCTCCGCCGACTGCCGCAGGCTTCGGCCCTGTCTGCAGCCGTTCATGGAACGAAGGCTGATCACCACCTTCGGCAAGGACCTGAACGGGCTGGATCCGGCCAAGGTCGCGGCGGCCGGCCGGGAGCTCCTGGAACAGTCTCCTCTCACCGTCGGCGACCTGAGCGCCTCCTTGCGGACGACCTGGCCCGACCACCCCGCCTCCGCACTCGGCAACGTCGTACGCAGTCTGCTGCCGGTCGTCCAGATCCCGCCCCGCGGAGTGTGGGGTCAGAGCGGACAGACGACGTACGCCACGGCGGAGGACTGGCTCGGCGCCCCGCTGGCCCCGGAGTCCGACGTCGACGCCCTGGTCCTGCGCTATCTGGCGGCGTTCGGCCCTGCCACCGTCAAGGACATCCAGGCGTGGTCGGGGCTCACCCGGCTGCGCGCGGTGACCGAGCGCCTGCACCCGCAGCTGGTCTCCTTTCGTGACGAGAACGGCCGAGAGCTGTGGGATCTGCCCGGCGCACCGCGTCCGGACCCCGACACGCCCGCGCCGGTGCGCTACCTGGCCCCGTACGACAACGCGATCCTCTCTCACGCGGACCGCACCCGGATCATCAGCGACGAGCACCGCAAGGCCATCGCGACGAAGAATGCCGTGATTCCCGGGACGATTCTGGTCGACGGGTTCGTCGCCGGGGCGTGGCGGACCGACCGTGCGCGCGGGGCGACGACTCTCAACGTCCAGCTCTTCCACCCGGTGAGCAAGCGCCGGCGCGCCGAACTCGCGGAAGAAGGGGAACGTCTCCTGCTCTTCGCGTCGGACGGCGCGACAGGGCGTGAACTGCGCATCGCCGACGCCTGACCGCGATGCGCCAAGGGGCGGGCCGGCTGGGCCTCTCCCACCACTCCACCCGCGAGGGCGGCACTACACCGTCGACCAGGCATCTCGCAGTGGGCATTCATCCGCGACGCTCGCGGCGTGCGCATGAGGATCTCCATCTCTTCGGTTGCGAAGACCGCGTCGACGGTCTCGCCGTACTTGTCATCGCGGTCGCGCAGCAGGAAGCGCAGTGACTCCCAACGCGTGCCCAGGTCGGCGGCGAGAATTCGTGCCTGTTGCACGGCCCAGGCCTGGGTCGGGTGCACGGTGACGCCGGTGATGTGCGACCTGCGGGTGCCGTGCTCGAGGAATGCCGGCGCGCCGGCCAGTGGGCCGACCCGGTCGGCGCCCGCGTGACGAGCCGGCTCAGGGACGCCGGGCCGGTCGTGGGCTCGGGCCCGGACCTGGAGGCGGTGACGAGGCCTCAGCTTGCCGAACGGACGGCAGAGCACGACATCCACGATGTCGCTGATCTCGCCGAGGCGTCGGACGGGGTGGAGACCGGCCAGGTAGTCGTGGCGCCGGGCGGTCGGCGGACCGACGATGGAGAACAGCGGCCCGCGCCCCGGTAACCGGGGCGCGGGCCGTGTATCGCTGAGATCCGGTGAACCGGAGAGACGGAGTCGGGCGATGAAGGACTTCCTGGTCGAGATCACCACCGACGTGCCGCGGGACGTTCCCGCCGAGGAGGTGGACCGCAGGCGCGCCGCCGAGGCGGTCCGCGCCCGTGAACTGGCTGCCACCGGAAGGCTGTTCAGACTGTGGCGGCCGGTCGGCGAGAAACGCAGCATCGGCATCTGGCGGGCCGGCGACGAGGCGGAGCTGCGCACGGAGGTACTCGGAACCCTGCCGATGTGGCCGTGGATGACCGCCGTGGTGACCCCGCTGGAGCCACACCCGAACGACCCGGGTACGCGCACGTGAGCTCGGTGGACCAGGTGCCGGGCCGACCGGTCGTATGCGGCGGCCATGCCCGGACCGCGGACCGAGCTCACTCGGAAGAAACTCGGCCGCGTCGTCCACCGCTCGGTCCGGGCCCTCGAACGCGGCCTCCGCGCCTGGCTCGCCCACTGGAACGACAGCCCCCGCCCCTTTGCCTGGACGAAGACCGCAGACGAGATCCTCGACGGAGTCGCCGCTTACTGCCGACGAATCTCTGACTCCGGTCACAGCACTAGGTGTGCAGCTGACGGACGCCCTGACCGTGGACGACGGGTGGCCCGCGCCCCACCGCCGGCGGGCTGGTGACCCGCCTACCCCCAGTCGAGGCGCCCGTCGAGCACGCGCGGCGCGGTGTCGTCCCCGAAGCCCCGCCCCTCGCACAGCGCGTTGGCGACCTCGGTCAGGTAGGCGGCGAACGTCGCTTCCCCCGGGTTCGGGAGTTCCGCCTCGGCGTAGTCGCCGAGCAGCCCGTACCCCCGGCCCGGGGTGCAGTCGACAAAGCTGCCGTAGAAGCCGTCCGGGTCGATGGTGGTGATCGGCAGGTACCGCTGCCCGGGCTCGTCATCCAGGCGCGCGGCCGCGACCGGGCCCTCGAACCACGCTCCCAGGTTCTCCAAGGGGCCGACCCCCTCATCATTGGGCAGGAAGTACCCGGTCGGCTCGGGGGCATCGCGGGATGTGGGCCAGTCGAAATCCGAGGCCGGCCCGGTGCCATTGCGCACCAGGTAGAAGGCGCGCACATCGGCGGGGACCGCCAAGTCGAGATCCTGCTCCAGCGAGCGGAGCTCGCCCTCCGTCGCGGGCGCGGGCAACCGCTGGAAGGTGCGGGGCGCATGCTCCTTCAACCACGTTTCGATCCGCGCCCAGGCGACGAGGGTCTGTTCAGCCCGTATCTGATCATCGGTCATAGCCCGGACCATAGCCGTGAGCGATGACACCGGCCCCTGGCCGCTGACGAGGCCTCACCTGGACCACCTATTGAGCGCGACCTCATACGCGCCTTGGGCGCGTAGCCATCGAGGCTGCCGACGGTTGAGTCGAACGGTGCACTCCACGGGCCAGCGCTGGAGGCGAGCGCGTCGAATCACCTCAGTTACCTCGAATGCGGCGACGCAGGGTCAGCACCAGGCAGTCCCGTCACGGCTGGCTGTGACTTCTGGGCCGAAGTCGCCGGTGCTGTCCCCGAGATCACTGGGAAACCACACAGCGACATGGACGGCAGTGCCCGCAATGGGCTTTGCGGGCCGGGCTCCTGTGGTCGGCTCGGTGCTGGCTTGTTCGGGCGTCCGGTCGAGTCTGGGTACCGCCGGCCCAGCCGGAGCCGTCGTGTCTGGCGAAGGGTGAACCCGGAGTCCCAGTCCACCGCATGGCACGGTCACGTCTGGGCGATGAACTCCCTCAGGACGGCGGCCAGCCGCTCCGGCCGGTCCTCGGCGATCAGGGTCCTCGAGTCCTCGATCTCCACCAGCCGTCCCTGCGGGAGGAGTTCGGCCAGGCGCCGGCCGTGGGCGCGGGGCATCATCAGGTCCTCGGTGGCCCAGACGACGAGCGCCGGCTTGTCGAACTTCCGCAGCCCTTCGGCCGCTTCGGGCAGTTCGCTCCTGCGGATGTTCGTGTTGTAGTGGCGGAAGTCGCGCCGGATGGCCGGGTCGGTGCGCAAGGGGCGCAGCCAGCCGTCGACAATCTCGTCCGGCACGGGGCGCTTGGTGAGAGCGCCGATACCGACGGGCAGCCGGCGCAGTGGTTTGAAACCCAGGACGCGGACCATGAGCGGCAGGGCGCCGGGCACCCGGCAGGCCGCGCCGATCATCTTGCCGGGCAGGCCGGGCGGATAGTTGTCGAAGGCCTCGCAAGAGATCAGCACCAGCCGGGCCAGCCGCTCGGGGTGTTGGGCGGCGACCGTCTGGGCCCGGCCGCAGTCGCTCTCCACCAGGGTGACGTCCCTCAGGTCGAGCCGGTCGAGGAACTCCACGATCAGGTCGATGACGAGGTCGGGGGTGGGCGGCCGGTCCATGGGGGTGCGGTGGGAGCCGTAGGGCAGCGTGGGCGCGATCACCCGGTTGCCGGCCCGGAGTCCGGCGGTGACGTCGCGCCAGACGGTGGCGTCGTGGACGAGGCCGTGCAGGAGGACCACGACCGGGCCCTTACCACCGGTGTCGTCGTAGGAGATGGTTCCCGCGGTGAGCTCTATCTCCGGCATGGGCAGATCCTAGTGCCGCATCAGGCAACGTTCGCGCTGCGGCGAGGCGTCACTTGATCGCTGCGCTGGGCGGTATCGGACGACCAGAGTGATCAGTGGCTGAACGTGTGCGGGTGCGGGAGGTCGATGATGACGAGGGCAGGCGGTTGCCTCGGACCGTCTGTAGAGGCACTGGTTCGATGGACGCAAGCAGGCGTGCGTACCCCTGTGTTGCCGTTCCCGGCCGGCACAGGGATGCACACGCCAGCGACGCCGCCTGCCGTCCCGTGGTCAGGACGTTTTGCGCTGGCGTCTGATGGGCTCCCCCGTCCGGTGCAGGTGGGTGAGTGCCTCGCGGTAGGACTGGATCAGTCCGGTCTCGTGGTACGGCACGCCGATGTCCGCGCAGTACGCGCGTACGACGACCTGGGCCCGACGTAGATGAGGAGTGGGCATGCTCGGGAACAGGTGGTGCTCGATCTGGTAGTTGAGCCCGCCGAGCATCAGGTCGGTGAGCCGGCTGCCCCGCACGTTGCGGGAGGTGAGCACCTGGCGGCGCAGGAAGTCGGGGCGGTCGTCGCCGGTGAAGGTGGGCATGCCCTTGTGGTTCGGGGCGAAGATGCTGCCGAGATACACACCGAAAAGGCACTGGTGCACGGCGAGGAACGCCACGGCCTTGCCGGGGGAGAGCACCAGGAACAGCGCGGACAAGTAGGCCGCCATGTGCAGGAACAGCAGGCCGCCCTCCAGCAGGCGGCTCTTCATGGACGGCGAGCGCAGCGCCCGTACGCTCGCCACGTGCAGGTTGAAGCCCTCCAGGGTCAGCAGCGGGAAGAACAAGAACGCCTGGTGGCCGCCGATGAATCGGGCCAGACCGCTGCTGTTGCGGGCTTGCTCGGTGGACCACACCAGGATGTCCGGGGCGACATCGGGGTCGAGTTCCTCGTGATTGGGGTTGGCGTGGTGGCGCGTGTGCTTGTTCATCCACCAGCCGTAGCTCATGCCGATGCCGAGGTTGCCGAAGAGCCGGCCCGAGATCTCGCTCGCGCGGCGTTTCCGAAACACCTGTCGGTGCGCCAGGTCGTGTGCAACGAGTGCGACTTGGCCGAACATCAGGGCCATGAAGGCGGCGACCGCCAACTGCCACCAGGTGTCGCCCAGCGCGACGAAGGCCGCCCAGCCCGCCGCCAGCAGTCCGGTCACCAATCCGAGCCGCACCGTGTAGTAGCCGGGGCGTTGCCGCAGCAGACCCGCCTCGGTGATGCGCTGCGACAGCCGGGCGAAGTCGCTGGCGGCGCCGCGGCGGGGTCTGCGGGGATGCACGGCGGCCGGTGCGGTCGTGACCGAGGCGTCGGAGGAAGTCGTCATGCAGGCGAGTCTGGCTACGGCCGCCCCACCGAGACCAGCCTGTCAGCTGTAGGCCTCTTGGGGGGCCGAGCCCCTACCACCCCATGGGGTTGTCCCCACCCCTGTACCCCCTGAACTGGGCTTTCTCCGGGCGGTGAGGTCCGTGGCCGGAGCGCCCGGCCGAGCCGCCTTGGCCAAGAGACTGGGACTGTCCAGCGCTTCACGCCGGAAGGCATGCTGCAACCGGCTCCGTATCACCACGTGGCCGTCGGCACCGGCGCGACACACATCCACGTCAGTGGGCAGGTCGCACGCCGGGCCGATGGGACTCCGGTCGCACCCGGCGACCTGGTCGGGCAGGTCGCCCAGGCACTGCGCAACACCTCCGTCGGGCTGGCGGCCGCGGGCGCGTCGTTCGCGGACGTGCTGCGTCTGATGTTCTACGTGACCCGATGGAGCCCGGAGAAAATCGACGACTTCATGGCCGGTGTGGAGGCCGTCGCTGACGAGATCGGGCTCCAGCTCCCCATGCCGCCGGCCTCCCTGATCGGTGTCGAGTACCTCTTCGAGTCGGATGTGCTCGTAGAAGTCGAAGCAACTGCGCTGCTCGGCTGACTCTTGAGGCATGTCTTCCAGCCTCGTCTCCATGCGATCGCCACAGCGGGGCGCCGAGACTGAGCACGCCAGTTGGCGAGCGGTGCCAACTGGGGTGCTCAGTCACACCCGAAACGACGCGGACGATGTCGAGCGCCACCCGTGCCCGCGATGCGCGGCCCAGCCCGGATCACCGTGCCGCTCACGCTCCGGCGCCGTCAACGGCGTTGGGGACCAGCGGCTGTACCGCTGGTCCCCAACGCAGGAACAGCTGCTTCGAGCACGGGACATCCGGCAGTATGACCCCGTGCCCTCCCTGCCCGGAACCAAGGACCGCGCCGCAGGCGCCGCCGCCCCGGTACGGATCCGCCTGGCGGCGGCCGCAGCTGCGGTGCTGACTGTCGCCGCGGGGCTGGGACTCAGGGCCGTGACGGCGGGGAGCGCGGGCAAGTACGGCGGAGACGCGCTGTACACCGTCCTGATTGTGACCCTCGTCGTTCTGGTGGCGCCCAGGGTGACGCCCCTGACGGCCGCCGCAAGCGCGTTGGCCGTCAGTTGGGGGATCGAGTTCCTGCAGCTCAGCGAGGTGCCGGCGGAGCTCTCCCGGCGCAGTGCCGTCGCCCGCCTCGTACTCGGTTCCACCTTCAACCCGCCCGACCTGCTCTGGTACACGGTCGGCGCGGCAGCGGGCTGGCTCGCTCTCACCGCGGTGAGGAGGCAGGCGTAGGGCCTGCTGGTGGCCTACCGGAGGCTCCGCCGATCGGCCACGGCCCAGGGGGCGAACGCGACCGCCCCCCACGACCATCAACATCGCGCCGGCCGCCGCAAGAAGCCCACGGGAGAACAGGGGCAGTCCAGACCCCGTTGCCGAGTCGGCTCAGACCGTGGTGACGACCTGGTCGAACTCCAGACGAGGGGAGCGCGGGTACCAGGCGTCCGCACCCGGCTTGCCGATGTTGACGACCATCAGCGGGGTGTGGTCGTCGTCCAGGAACTCCTTGCGGACGCCCTCGAAGTCCAGGCCGGTCATCGGACCGGCGGCGAGGCCCGCGGCCCGGATGCCGATGATGAAGTACGCGGCCTGGAGGGCGGAGTTGAGGGCGGCCTGGCCCTCCCGTACCCCGCGGTCACCGAAGACGGCGTCCTTGGCCTGGGGGAAGTGCGGGAAGAGGTGGGGCAGTTCCTCGTGGAACTCGTTGTCCGCGGAGAGGATCGCGACCAGGGGGGCGGTGGCGGTCTTCGCCTGGTTGCCCTCCGCCATGTGCTGGACGAGACGCTCGCGGGCCTCGGCGGAGCGGACCAGGGTGATGCGCAGCGGCGACTGGTTCATTGAGGTCGGGCCGTACTTGACCAGGTCGTAGATCGCCTGGACCTGCTCCTCGGACACCGGTTCGTCGGTGAAGGTGTTCGCGGTGCGGGCCTCACGGAAGAGAAGGTCCTGGGCGGCGGGGTCAAGAGCGAGCGACATGGGGGAACTTCCTCACAATGGGTGGTTGATCCCGGGGGATCGACTTGCGGCACCGACACTATGCCTTAGAAGTTCAAGCTTCAACCAAAACCGGGGTGGCGGTGATCAGCTTCACAGGGAGACGGCGCGCCGCGGTCACCTTGGCTGTCCCATACATTGACAGTGCGCGGCCCCGGTCGCTGTAGTACAGGCGACGGATGTCGTGTGGTGTGTAGCGGAGCGGAGCGCCGGTGGCGTCGGTCGGACCACGGGGCTTACCGCCCCTTCGCGGAACGCGACGCCCAGCGGGCCGACCACGATGCCGCATCGCATCCAGCGTGACCTGATTGCCGACACCGGCGGACGCCTCGGCGGCGACGCCGCCCTCATGGCCATCCGCCGCGCCCCCATATCCCGCCCCTGGCCATGGCCTGGACGAACGCCCGCAGCATCGCCCCGCCGTTGTCGTCTCGGCTGCCGCGCCGGTACAACACCAGCACGTCTGGGATGACAGCCTCTCCGCCTCCGATGGGTGGTAGACCTCGGGGATCCAGTCCAGCGGCCGGCAGACCTCGCCGCGGCGACGCGCGTCCTGACGGAAGACGAGTCCGGTCTCGGTCACCGTCAGCGCGGGCCCGACGGCCGTCACAACCATCCGTTGCGCTGGGCCTGCAGGGCCAGTTGGAAGCGGTTCGCGGCGCCCAGCCGGGCCATCAGGACCTGCAGGCGGCGGAACAGCGTGCGGCGGCTGATTCCCAGTTCGCGGGCGATGACGTCGTCGCTCGTGCCGCCGGCCAGGAGCCACAGCAGACGGCGGTCGGTGGGAGGCAGACCGCCTGGGCGGGTCGTGCCGCCGTGGAAGGGCAGAGCCTGCTGCCACGACTGCTCGAACAGCGCGATGAGGGCGGAGAGCAGACCGCACGGCTGCACGACCAGCATGGTGTTGTGCACGTCGACCTCTTTGATCGACAGTGACACCAGAGCGTACGCCTCGTCGATGATCAGGAGTTTGACGGGGACGGACGGCAGCACTCTGGCCTGCTCACCGGCATTGATGCACGGTTCGATGACTTGTTTGAGGTGGTCCGGGCGTTCCAGCGACTCGCGGGAGTACACGACGCGTTGTGTGACACCGCGGGCCAGCGTGGCCAGTGCGTCGTCGGCGGCACTGGCCACAGGGAAGTAGGGGGGCGACTCGAACTGCCGGATCTGGTGGCGGGCGCTGGCCCAGGCTTGGCGCATCCTGGGGCCGATGGCGTCGCCCGTGACGATCTCGACGAGGTGGTCGTTGTGGGCCGCGAGCCGCTGGCGCCGAAACGAATCGAAGGCGCCCGCGACCGCGATGCGGGATTTCTCGACCTCGGCCGCACGGCGCCGGGCGAGGACCTCGAGACCGGCCGCCGGAGCCACCGGCGCCACCACGTCCTCGTCCCTCTCGGCGGCACCGGTCAGGCCGGCGTCGACGAGCTCTCCGTACGCCGTGGCCAGGCCCGGGCTGTCCAGACCGGCCGCGGCGGCGATGTCGCTCAGCGGCGCAGGGGCCAGCTCCAGCAGGGTGAGATAGACCCGGGCCGCCGTCTGGCCGATGCCCAGGAGCCGCAGTGCATCGCCGAGATTCGAGTTCGTCATGAGCCGCATTATCGACGGCCGTGGCCGGCCACGCGTGGCCGATCTGTGCCAGTGGCACCACTGGGCACCACACGCGGGCGTCGCGGGATAGCGTCGCCGAGCCGTCGGCATGTGGCGGCGCTCGACTCCCAGGAAGGCGGACGCAGTGGCGAAAGGCCGCAAGAACGGTTTGTACGCAGGGATCTCCGAGGAACTGTCCGCGTTGATGCGGACGGGGTGGGCGGAGACCGAGAGGCGCGAGCTGACGCTCGAGGAGCAGGCCCCGTACGCGGCCGCGCGCCGGGCCGCGCTCTCCGCGCGCTTCCCGGGTGAACGGCTCGTGATCCCTTCGGGGAACCTCAAGGTCCGGTCGAACGACGACACCTACCCGTTCCGGCCGTACTCGGGCTATGTGCACATGACCGGCGACCAGGCCCGGGACGGTGCCCTTGTCCTCGAACCCCGTGCGGACGGCGGCCACGACGCCTACTGCTACCAACTCCCGCGGGACAGCAGGGACGACAACGAGTTCTGGACCGGTGCCACAGCAGAGCTGTGGATGGGCCGGCGCCGCTCCCTCGCCGAGGCGGAGCGCGTGCTCGGCCTGCCGTGCCGGGACGTCCGCACGGCGGCCGGCGAGCTGGCAGCCGCCTCCGGCACACCGACGCGCATCGTCCGCGGTATCGACCCGTGCCTGGAGGCCGCCGTCGCCACCGAGGCGGAGCGCGACGCGGAGCTGGAAGAAGCCCTCAGCGATCTGCGCGTCGTGAAGGACGAATGGGAGATCAAGGAGATCCGCTCGGCCGTGGACTCCACGGTGCGCGGATTCACGGACGTCGTCGGTGAGCTGTCGCGGGCGATCGCGACGTCCGAGCGATGGATCGAGGGCACCTTCTTCCGTCGCGCCCGTCTTGAGGGCAACGCCGTCGGCTATGGCACGATCTGCGCCGCGGGTGAGCACGCCACGATCATGCACTGGACCGACAACGACGGACCGGTGTGTCCCGGGGAGCTGCTCCTGCTCGACGCGGGCGTGGAGTCGCGCACCCTGTACACCGCCGACGTCACACGCACTCTGCCGATCGGCGGCACCTTCACCCCCGTCCAGCGCAGGGTCTATGACGCGGTGTACGAGGCCCAGGAGGCGGGCATGGCGGCCGTCAAGCCGGGCGCCGCGTATCGGGACTTTCATGAGGCGGCCCAGCGTTCCCTGGCGGCGCGGCTGGTCGAGTGGGGTTTCATCGAAGGGCCTGCCGACCGCGCGTACGAGCTGGGCCTCCAGCGCCGTTTCACGATGGCCGGTACCGGTCACATGCTCGGCCTGGACGTCCACGACTGCGCGCAGGCCCGGACTGAGGAGTACGTCGACGGCGTACTGGAGCCGGGCATGGTGCTCGCCGTCGAGCCCGGCCTGTACTTCCAGCCGGACGATCTGACCGTGCCTCAGGAGTGGCGCGGAATCGGCGTACGCATCGAGGACGACTTGCTCGTCACCGCCGATGGTCACGAGAATCTGTCGGCGGGCCTGCCGCGGTCTGCGGATGAGGTCGAGGCGTGGATGGCCCGGTTCGCTGGCTGAGCACATCGAGAACCGGGCCAAGGCAGGGCCGCCGTCTGGGGAGCCTGTCCACCGCACGGCGCGGCGATCAGATCGCCGCCTGCCTGGAGGAGCTGGAGCACGAGTACGTCACTGCTGTCGACGGCGAGGGTAAGCCGCGGTTCCCGCCCGTGGTCTTTGAGCGGGCTCGCGCCAAGCTGAACCGGATCGCGGCGAAGATGAATCGGCCGCCGAAGCAGAAGGCCCGGCCGCTCGCGCAGTTGCGCGCGTGGTGGAAGACGGGCGCGATCCTCATCTCCGGGGCGGCCGTCGACGTAGTCGACTCGCTCCTCTGGCGCGCCCGTGCCGCGGCTGTGGCAACCCAGCCGGGCGTGCCGACGCGGCGCTGCCGATCGGCTGAAGGCCTGTTCGGCGGGCGCCCGTCGGCACGGACTCGGCAGGCTCCGCGTCGGGGAGCGGGCCGAGGTCTCGGCCCGCTCCCGAGGGGTCAGTCGCCGGCCGGTGTGCCCGTCACCTTCAGGTGACGGACGCGGCCCACGTTGTCGAAGGATCCGAAGCCCACCCGGCCCGAGGCGAAGACCGGGTCGGTGGCCGTGATCAGCGGGTTGGGGCTGCCGTCCAGGTAGACGGCGGTCTCACCGGTGTCGGCGCAGTGGGTGAGGCGTACCTTGTGCCACCCTTCGTCCTTGATCGCTGGAGATGCACCGATGGTTCCGTTCCACTGGTCGTCGATGCGCAGCCGGTCGGCGTCGTTGACCGTGAACATACCGTTGTGCGGGTAGATGGTGTTGTCGCTCGACAGGTGCGCGTACTGGAATCGGGTGTCCGACTGATAGTCCCAGATGAGAATGACGTCACGGTTGGTGATCTCGACCGGGGTGTCGATCCGAACCTCCGCCTCGACGGTGACGGAGGAGTAGCGCGGGCCCGCGGTCAGGACGGCGTACTCGAAGGGGCGCCGCGGTCCCGGGCGGGCGACGCCCGGCTCGGTCATGATCGTCTCGCGTTCGGTGTACGCCCAGTTGGCCGGGGTGACCGGTGCCCAGTTGTCGGGGCCGGTGGTGTGGGTGGTGGGGGTGTTGCCGATCTCGCAGTCGGCGAAGGTGCGGGTCCCGGTCACCTTCCAGACCTTGCCGTTGGCCTTCGAGACGATGTACAGGCCGCCGCTGCGGTCGGAGCCGAAGCGCAGGTCGACACGTTGGTCACCGGCGAGGTTGCGCATGGTGACCGTCTTCCCTGTCGACTTGTCGACGAGCATCAACTGCTCGAGCGGCGCGAGGTCGGCGCCGCGGCGCATGTTGCGGGTGTCCGCTGCCAGGATCCGGCCGTCCACGAGGTCGCCGAAGATGTACTTTCCGCGCAGCGCCGGAGCGTCCTTGCCGCGGTAGACGGAGCCTCCTGCGATGGCGCGGCCCACGTCGGACCGGCAGTCCCAGCCGGGTGCCGGGTCGTGGTCGTAGGCGGCGACCGGGTAGGTGTAGCCGTACTGGGCGTCGTCGGCGGGAAGGGGGAGGATGCGGGCGCACGGGTCGGTGGTCTTCTTGTCGAATGCGAAGGGACCCTCGCGCTCGCTCCAGCCGAAATTGTCCCCGGCCTTGACCTCGTACACCGACTCGATGGCGTGCTCGCCTATATGGCCGAGATACATACGGTGACTGCCGCCCGCGTCCCAGCTGAAGCGGTGCGGGTCCCGCATGCCTATGGCGTAGATCTCCCCAAGGGCACCGGGCTCACCGACGAACGGGTTGGACGCGGGGATGCCGTACCTGCCGTTGGCGCTGTCGCGGCCCGCGGGATCGATCCGCAGAAGTTTGCCGTGCGGGAGCGCCAGGTTCTGCGGCTCGCTGTTGCCGACGCCCTGCCCTCCGTCGCCCACCGCGAGGTAGAGGAGGCCGTAGTCCTTGTCGTGGGGCTTGGCCGTCGGGTTGAAGTCGATCTGCTGAACGCCGTGGACCTGGCCGGTGAAAGCGATACGCAGCACCTCGCGATGGGTGCCGTGGAAGACGGCCGCCGAGGGGTCGTCGGCGGTCCACTCGGTGATGACGCCGTGATAGGCGGGCGTGCCGGCCTGCCGGTAGTCGGGGGTCTCGGTGGCCTGCGACGCGAGCTCGGTGTGGATGGTGTAGAAGCGCCCGTTCGTGCCGAACTCCGGGTGGAACGCGGCGTACCCGAAGCCCTGACCGAGGCCGCGGCCCGAGAAGAAGTGCGGGAATGCGGCCTTGACGTCCAGGTAGGGGTGCGGGGTGGCACCGGAGGTGCTGGTCGCGGCGCCGGGGTCGGTGAGGTACAGGGTGCCGTTGAGGTCGGGAGTCGCCATCCGGCCGGAGCCGTCGGGGAGTTCATTGATGGTGTTGATCCGCGCGTGGCGCATCAGGCGCGGATCCGTTGGTGCCGGAACGGGTTCCGACTTGGGGAATTGCGCGAACTCCTCCAGGACGAGGCCTGTCGTGGACTGGGCGGGCTTCTGCGGAATGGGGTCGGTCAGGGCGGTTGTCGCCGTGGCGGGCTCGTCTGCGTGGGAAGGGGTGGCGAGACCGCCCAGGGCGAGGGCTGCGCTGACGGCCACGGCCGCCCAGTGCCTTCGATATGTACGTCGTGAGGCCATGCGGGTCCCTTCGGGCTGGCGCGACAAGTAGGGAAAAACGATCCAGGGCGGGACGTTCAGCGGCTCTGCGTCATGCGCCGGTACTCGGCCGCGACCGCTCCGGCCGGCACCGGGCGGTCCAGGAACAGGAGGTCGTCCATGCGGCAGTCGCAGGCGTTGTTCTCCCGGGTGTTCTGGGGGAAGCTGCCGCCGATCTTGATGCCGCGGGGATCGGTGGGCGAGGCGCGGTGGGGCGCCGGCGTGGTGGCGAGTTCCCAGGGGTCGCCCGGCGTGACGTAGAAGCCGTTCAGGGGCTTGCCGTCGCGGTAGAGCGCGAGGGTGCCGTCGCGGAAGTCGAATGTCGCGGCCAGGTGGACCCATTCACCGCGGGGCAGCAGTTCTTCCCAGGGGGCCTCGGCGGCGAAAGTCTGGGAGGCGCCGCTGTCCAGGCGTCTCCCCAGCGCGACCAGCTTCAACTCGCCGTTCACCTGGATGAGTTCGAGCAGCGCACGCACCGCGTGACCGTCAGAGGTTCCGGACAGTATGCCGGCCAGTCCGATCGCGTTGTAACGGTCGTTCGGGTCGGGCGTGTTGGAGTTGAGGGCGGGATTGTCGCCCGTCATCTTGAACCAGCCCATGACGGTGGCGCCGCGGGCACTGCGGAAGGCCCTGAGGGACGACATGCCCTCGGCGTCCCAGGCCCCGGCCTTCCAGTCGTCGTTGCCCGCGGTGGCCGGGTTCTGCTGGCGCACCTGCAGGGCGGGTGAAGCACCCGGGTACGCTTCGTCGGCCACGCGCATCGCGGAGCCGCCGTTGATCAGGGTGAGCGTGGTGCCGGAGCGTCCGATGTCCTGCTCGCGACCGGGGTCGGCGGGGTCCGGGTGTCCGAAGTCGTACGCCGCCACAGCCTGGGCTCGCAGCGGAGTGTGGGCGGTTGAGGGGCGGGCCGCCTGGGCCGGAAACGTGGCGGCGGCAAGCGAGGCGGTCGCGGCGAGCGCGGCGACGGCGAGTGAGTAGCGTCTGGTGCGGGGCGGTGTCATACAGCCTCCCAGCGGCGGTGAAGGGGCGTTCGGTCGGGGTCCCCCGACTGGCAGAAAGCGCTTTCGTCCGCGTGCAGGGACCATGTAACCCTTTCGCCGCGCCCAGGACAATGGGCGTGTACTCGCCAATTTTTGAGCGCCCTTCGGTGGCGGCGCGGACCTCCTTGCGGGCAAGGATGCTTGGAGCTGGCCATGCGTAGCGGTAGTTGGCCTTGCGTTCCAGGGCCAGTGAGCCCAAACATCCCGTCGCTGTCAGGGGTGGCCCGCGACGGGGATGCGTACCATCTGCCGGCGCATGAGTAGGTCAGCGCAGGTGGTCGTACAGGTCAGGAATGTCGCCCTGCCCGTTGCCCTCGAGCCACGTCGCAGTGCCGGAATCGAAGCACGCGAACGCTGTCGCAACGATGGCGCGGGCTTGCCCTCTGTCCGTCCCCGAGGGCGCCAGACTTGCTTCGAGCAGTGGCAGTAGCTCCTCCTGGCAGCGCACGCGCTCGCCAAGATAGGCGGCGCGCAGCGAGTCGGCTTGGTGCACCAAGCGGAAGCGCTCCAGCGCCTGCTCGGGACTCGTATACCCAGCGAGGTGGCCGATGGTTGTGAAGCCGTAACTGAGCGCTTCAGTCGGCCCGTGAGCGGCCGACTTGGCCCGATGGGGCTGATGGGGTCCTGGAGAGCGTGGAGGGTAGAGGTTTCCTCTTGAGCGCTGGTTTGGTCTCCGATCTGCTGGAGGCGGGCGAAGGGCGGGACGGGCGCCCCACGTAACCTCTTCCTGTGCCAGCCTCCCGCCTGCATCGCGTCGCCGTCCTTGTGCTCGAGGGCGCGAAGCCGCTCGATGTCGGAATTCCCGCGCAGGTTTTCACGACCCGCGCGAGCATGCCGTACGAGGTGCGGGTGTGCGGGGCGACACCCGGTCTCGTGACCGGCGGCGATGGCCTCGCGTACTACGTCGCCCACGGCCTCGACGCGCTTGCGTGGGCCGACATCGTCTTCGTCCCCGGCTACCGCTTTCCGGACCGCGACGACCCGCCGCAGGCCGTCGTCGACGCACTGATCGCCGCCCACGACCGGGGCGCGCGGCTCGCCGCCATCTCGACGGGTGCCTTCGCGCTCGCCGCCACGGGCCTGCTCGACGGCAGGCGCGCCACGACGCACTGGCACTACACGCGGGCACTCGTGGCCAGGCATCCGCTCGTCCAGGTCGACGAGAACGTGCTGTTCGTCGACGAGGGCAGTGTGCTCACCTCGGCCGGCGCCGCCTCCGGCATCGACCTGTGCCTGCACATCCTGCGCGGCGACCTCGGGGTGGCCGCGTCCAACCACGCGGCCCGCCGCCTGGTCGCGGCCCCCTACCGCAGCGGCGGCCAGGCCCAGTACGTGCCGCGCAGCGTCCCCGAGCCGCTCGGCGAGCGCTTCGGCGCCACCCGCGAGTGGGCGCTGCACCGGCTCGGCGAGCCCCTCACCCTCGACATACTGGCGCGGCAGGCAGGGGTCTCGCCGCGCACATTCTCCCGGCGCTTCGTCGAGGAGACCGGCTACACGCCGATGCAGTGGGTGATGCGCGCCCGCATCGACGTGGCCCGAGAACTGCTGGAGCGGTCGCAGCGGAGCGTCGAGCAGATCGCCGCCGACGTCGGTCTCGGCACCGGCGCGAATCTGCGGCTGCACTTCCAGCGCATCCTCGGCACCACCCCGAGCGAGTACCGGCGCACCTTCACCCTGGGCGAGTAACCCGTCCGGCACCGCGTGGCGGGATCCTTTTGAACCGTGGCGATCCCGCCACTGTCAGCGGCGCCGGCCGCGGGCGAGCCTGGTGGCGAAGGAAAGGGACATCACTCATGACTCGCATCGCCATCAACGGATTCGGCCGCATCGGACGCAATGTGCTGCGCGCACTGCTGGAGCGCGACAGCACCCTCGAGATCGTCGCCGTCAACGACCTCACCGAGCCCGCCACTCTCGCCCGGCTGCTCGCCTACGACAGCACGGCCGGCCGTCTCGGGCGCCCGGTGACCGTCGACGGGGACGCCCTCGTCGTCGACGGCCGTCGGATCACGGTGCTGGCCGAGCGCGAGCCGGCGCAGTTGCCGTGGGCCGAACTCGGCGTCGACATCGTCCTGGAAGCCACCGGCCGCTTCACCTCGGCCAAGGCCGCCCGCGCCCACCTCGACGCAGGCGCGAAGAAGGTGCTCGTCAGCGCGCCGTCGGACGGCGCCGACGTCACGCTCGCGTTCGGGGTCAACACCGACGCCTACGACCCGGCCGTGCACACGATCGTCTCGAACGCCTCCTGCACCACCAACGCGCTCGCGCCGCTGGCCGCGGTCCTCGACGAACTCGCCGGTATCGAGCACGGGTTCATGACGACGGTGCACGCCTACACGCAGGAGCAGAACCTGCAGGACGGTCCGCACCGCGACGCCCGTCGCGCCCGGGCCGCCGGCGTCAACATCGTGCCGACCACGACCGGTGCCGCCAAGGCGATCGGCATGGTGCTGCCGAACCTCGACGGCAAGCTGTCGGGCGACTCGATCCGCGTACCGGTGCCGGTGGGCTCGATCGTCGAACTCAACACGACCGTCGCCCGCGACGTGACACGCGACGACGTGCTGGCGGCGTACCGCGCCGCAGCGGAGGGGCCGCTCGCCGGCATCCTCGAGTACTCGGACGACCCGCTCGTGTCGTCCGACATCACGGGCAATCCCGCCTCATCGATCTTTGACTCGGCGCTCACCCGCGTCGACGGCCGCCACGTCAAGGTGGTCGCGTGGTACGACAACGAGTGGGGCTTCTCGAACCGCGTGATCGACACGCTCGAGTTCCTCGCCACCGGCTGACCGGACGCCGGGGTGGTACCCCGCCTCCGGCGACCGCGACGGCCAGCACTTCCTTTGGGCGCTTCAGTAGACCAGTCGGGCAGCCAGAGCGCTCAGTCACAGGAGCGGGTCCGCCCGGCCTCCGGAGGGTGCGGGAGCGCCACGGCCGGTCAAGGGGCTCTTCGAGCGTCGCTCCGCGATGGCTTACGGCCACTCCTGACAGTCCGCGACGTGGATCACGGTAGCCGCATCGCGGGCGGCGCACCGGGGGCGGAAACGCCGAGGGCCGGAATCCCTGATCGGATTCCGGCCCTCGGCCTTCAGTAGCGGGGACAGGATTTGAACCTGCGACCTCTGGGTTATGAGCCCAGCGAGCTACCGAGCTGCTCCACCCCGCGTCGGTGAAGAGAACACTACGTGACCGACGGGGAAAGAAGCGAATCGCTTCCGCGGAGCGTCTCGCCGACAGCTCCTCCCGCAACGCGTCCCTGAGTCGCGCCGCCCACTCGGCGACTTCCCCCGGCCCCAGCGCCACCGCGCGGTCGGCCGACGGGCGTCGGACCGGGCGTGTTCCCAATTCGGGAGACCTGTGACAGGTGAAGCGCTCGACGGCCCGGGTCGGTTTGGACAGGCCCAGGATGCGGGCGCCGGGCAGGTGGCCGGCGTGGGCGGTCCCGGCGAACGGGAGCAGAGGGTGCTCGCAGAGGGACCGGACGGGCATGCCGCGGGGCAGGACAAGGTCGTCGCGGGCCAAGAAGGGTTCGTCGTAGCCCTCGCCGTCGGGGAAGGTGGTCAGGCCGAAACGGGCACGGGCTGAACGGTTCGAGCGTAGGCCCGGGCCGTTCGGCCCAGTGTGCCGCGCAGGCTCTGCGAGTCGGTGGAGATGCCGTGTGCGTGGAGGAACTGGTCGGCCGTTTCCTCCGCGGCGGCCGGGTCGATGCCGCCGGGCTCGTGGACCATTCGCGGGGCGGTTGCGATGGCCACGGTCACCGGCGCCCCCACGGCCTGTGGGAGACGAACGGCGGCGTGGAGTGCAACGTGTGTATCGCTGCCGTCGCCCTGGTTGTTGCCGCCATCGGCCCGGGCCGGCTCACCGCCGACCGCTTCCTCCGCTGGGGCACCGGCGGCTGGGTAGAGGCTGCCTGCGCCCTGGGCCTGGGAGGTGCCGCCGCTGTGATCACCCTGAGTCTGTGAACGCAAAACGCCCGCCTGGTCCGCTTTTTGAGGCGGTGCCTGCCATGCGTGCCTTGGGGACGTCGCGGATCACCGTGTATGCTCGGCAGCCGCGAAGGGGAGTAGCCCTGCAATACCGGTCGTCGACACACTGGAACCCAGCACCTGGTTCCCGGTGGCCGGGCCCGCACTGCGATGCGGGTGGGCGAGACCTTCGGCCCTTTGTCGACGACGTATGCGTGTCGGCGGGGTCGAAGCTGCCGCCATTCCCCTTTTTACGCGGTTGTCTCGAAGCCCCGCCGGTGCGGGAAGGCTGAGCCGAGACCGTGATCCATTTCGTGTTGTTGATCGTCTGCGCGGTGGCGATCTATCTCTCCTGTGAGTGGTTCGTCAACGCCGTCGAGTGGCTCGGCGAGCGCCTCAACGTGGGCAAGATGGCGGTCGGCACGATCCTGGCCGCCTTCGGCACCGCACTGCCCGAGTCCGTGGTCACGCTCGTCGCGGTGACCACCGGCGCGACTGCTGAGGCCAAGAACATCGGCGTCGGCGCCGCGATGGGCGGGCCGCTGGCGCTGGCCACCGTCGCCTACGGCGTCACCGGCGCCATGCTGCTGCTCAAGCGTCGCAAGGAGCGTGAGCGCACTGCCGCGCTGGTCGCCGCAGGTGGCAGGGGCCCCGACCTGCCCGCCCAGTCGGCCGGTGACACTGAGCAGGCCCTCGGTACTGCGAAGGACATGAGGCGGCTGGCCAAGGACCAGAAGTGGTTCCTGCCGATCTTCATCGTGAAGGTGGCGCTCGGCCTGGTCGCCTTCGCCTTCAAGCCCGTCCTTGGCCTGCTGTTCTTCGCCGCCTACGCGGTCTACTTCTGGCGGGAGATCCGCGGTGGCCAGGACGAGGACGGCGAGGAGGAGCTGGAGCCGCTGAAGTTCCAGCCCAAGGCCGCCTCCCCGGCCACCTGGGCCGTCATCGCCCAGACGCTGGTCACGCTGATGGTGATCTTCTTCGCGTCGCAGCTGTTCGTGAAGCAGCTGGACGCCATTGGCCCGATGATCGGCCTGTCCGCCTCGGTGACCGCCCTGCTGCTGTCCCCGATCGCCACCGAACTGCCGGAAATCATGAACGCCGTGATCTGGGTCCGTCAGGGCAAGACGAAGCTCGCTTTGGCGAACATCTCCGGCGCGATGATGATCCAGGCCACCGTTCCCTCCGGCCTGGGGCTTCTCTTCACTCGCTGGCACTTCGATGCCGCACTGCTGTGGTCCGGGCTGATCACCATGGCGGCGATCGTCTACCTGCTGCTGACCATGCGCGGGGACAAGCTCACCCCGGCACGCCTCGCGGTCGCGGCCGGCTTCTACGTGCTCTTCGCCCTAGGCCTGATTCCCATCCTCAGCTGAGCGATTGCTGCGCTACCGCCTGGGCTCGGGCGGCTGCGCAGCGATTGGCGCCGCCGCGCAGGCATTGCCTGCGTGGCGGCCGGGCCGCTTGTTCATCACCGCGCGAGCAGCGCACGGCAAAAGGGACCTGAGCTGTCATGGCTGGAAACAGAAGATCCGTACCCGCAGAGAACCAGGAGTCGGCCGGGCGGCGTCGGCGCAGGCGTCCCAAACGGCGGACCGGCCGCTGGGTGGCGCTCGCTGCCTCGGTTCTCGTCCTCGGCATGGCCGGAGTGGGCGGCTGGGCGTACACGCACCTCAACGGCAACATCAAGGGAGCCGATCTGGGCGACGCGCTGGGCGACAACCGGCCCAAGGCCGCCGCCGACGGGCAGAACATCCTGGTCATCGGCTCCGACAGCCGCAAAGGCCTGGGGGATGCCTACGGCAAGAACCTCACGACGATGCAGTCCGACACCCTGATGCTGCTGCACACCGGCGGCGACGGGAAATGGGCCACCGTCGTCTCCTTCCCCCGCGACTCCTGGGTACAGGTACCCGCCTGCGACCGGGGCAACGGCTCGACGTCCAGCCCGCACCACTTCAAAATCAACGAAGCGTTCGCGATCGGCGGCACCACCGGCGACGCGGCCAAGGCCGCTGCCTGCACCATCAAGACCGTCGAGGCCAACACCCACGTCCGCATCGACCACTTCCTGATCATGGACTTTCGCGGCTTCACTGGCATGGTCGACGCCCTGGGCGGCGTGGAGGTATGCCCCCAGCAGGCCATCCACGACAAGAAAGCCCACCTCGACCTGGAGGCTGGCTGCCAGATCGTCAAGGACGACAAGGCCCTCGGCTACGTCCGCGCCCGCTACAGCATCGGCGACGGCTCCGATATCGGCCGCATCGGACGCCAGCAGGAGTTCATGCAGTCCCTCGCCGACCGCGCGAAATCAAAGCTGTACAACCCCACCGCCTTGTACGGCTTCTTGAACTCCGCGACCAAGTCGCTGACCACCGACCCCGACCTGGCCGGCATCGACCCCTTGTACAGCCTGGCCTCCAGCGTGAAGGGCATAGCCACCGACCGGATCTCGTTCCTGACCGTCCCCAACTACCCGCGAGAGCGCGACGTGCCCAGCGACAAGGCCAACGTCACCTGGCAGCAGCCTGCTGCCCGGCAGTTGTTCACCGCCCTCAACCACGACCAGGAGACGACCAAAGCCGACCTGAAGAAGGCGACCGCCCAGTTGCCCGCACCCGCGAGCACCGTGCACGTCACCGTCCTCAACGGCACCGGCACCCAGGGCGCAGCACTGAAGGTCGCCGAACAGTTGCGTGCCCTCGGCTTCCAGATCACCGCCACCGGCAACGCCCCCACCCGCGTCAGCAAAACCACCCTCACCTACGCCCACGGCCAGTCGGAGCAGGCCCAAGCGGTCGCCGGCCACCTGCCCGGCGTGACGCCCACACTGTCCGAGCAATCAGCCCCCACCACGGTCACCCTGACCATCGGCCCCGACATGCCCGCCATCGACGGCTGAGATGAAGACAGAGCCGGGATACGACAGGCGAGCACACCCGTTCCCACCCGGGCTTTCTCCAACCTGGCAGTCTCCCGGCTCCGCCGTCACAGAATGTGATTGCTCTCCAGCGACAGTCTCGGCAGGCGGCGGGACAACGGGGCCGGTAGCCACCATGCCCGGGTGCCGAACAGCTGCATGGCGGCCGGGACGATCAGGCAGCGGATGATCAGCGCGTCCAGGAGGACAGCCGTCGCCAGGCCCAGGCCGAACTGCTGGAGCATGCGGCTCGGGCTGAGCATGAAGGCCGCGAAGACGACGATCATGATGCTTGCGGCCGCGGTGATGACCTTGCCGGTCGCGGCCAGGCCTTCGCGGACGGCGTGGGCGTGGTCCTGGGTGCGTACCCACTCTTCGTGGATGCGGGAGACGAGGAACACCTCGTAGTCCATGGAGAGGCCGAAGACGATTGCGAAGATCATCACGGGGATGAAGGCCTCGACCGGTCCCGGCTGCGCGCCGAACCAGCCGTGCTGGAAGACCAGGGTGATCACGCCCAGGGCGGCGGAGATGGACAGGAGGTTCAGGACGGCGGCCTTGAGGGGGATCAGGAGCGACCTGAAGACCGTCATCAGCAGGAGTGACGACAGGCCCACCACGATGGCGATGAAAAGTGGCATGCGGGCCGAGACCCTGTCGGCGAAGTCCTGTGCGGCCGCCGTCGAACCGCCGACCAGGAAGTTTGCGCCGGTGCGCTTCTCCAGCGGCGGCAGTACGTGGTCGCGCAGTTCGTGGACGAGGTCGGTGGTGCCCTTGTCCTGTGGCGCGGTCGTGGGGAACACCAGGACCGTGGACAGGGAGCCGTCTGGGGACGGGATCGGCGGGGTCGTTGCCGCCACGCCGTCGGTTGCGGCGAGGGCCGAGCGCAGCTGAGCGCCCGCCGCCTGGTCGCCCTTGCCCACGACGACCAGGGGGCCGTTGAAACCGGGGCCGAAGCCCTCCGCCAGCAGGTCGTAGGCCTGCCGGCTGGTGGACGACGCAGGGTCGTTGCCCGCGTCGGCGAAGCCGAGGCGCAGGCCGAGCGCAGGCGCGGACAGGGCCAGCAGTGCCGCGGTGGCGGCCAGCAGGACGGGCAAGGGCCGGTGCTGTACGGCGTCGGCCAGGGCACGCCAACGGCGGCCCGTCACCCTCCCCTTGGCCTGCGCCTTGGCCGCCTGCCGCAGCACCTGGCGCCGGATCCGCCCGCCGAACACCGCCAGCAGCGCCGGCAGCAGGGTGAGCGATGCCGCCATGGTGACGAGGACGGTCAGCGCGACGGCGAGCGCCACGCCCTGCAGCGCGCCCAGTCCCAGGGCCACCAGGCCGAGCAGCGCGATGATGACGGTGCAGCCGGCGAAGAAGACGGTACGACCGGCGGCGTCCATCGCCCGGCGTGTGGCCGTGGACGCATCGGCGCCGTCCGTGATCTCGTGACGGTAGCGGTAGAAGATCAGCAGCGCGTAGTCGACGCCGACCGCGAGGCCGACCAGCATCATCACCGGCGGGGTGAAGTCGGCGACCGTGAACACGTGCGAGGCCAGCACGATCAGGCCGATCGCGCCGCCCACCGCGAACAGCGCTGTGACCAGGGGCAGCGCGGCGGCCGCGACCGAGCCGAAGAGCAGCACGAGCACCACCAGCGCGGCGATCAGCCCCGCGCCCTCGGCGGACCCGCTCTTCTGCTCCTGCGCCGCGCGCACCGCCGCACCGCCGAGCTCCACTCTCAGGCCGCTCTTCCCGGACTGTTCTGCGGACTTCGCTGTGTCGATGATCCTGACGATGTCCGGCTTCGGTACGTCCTGCGCTTTGCCGGCCAGCGTCACGGTGGCATACCCGATGGCGCCGTCCCGGGACATGGCGGCCGAGTCCGCGTACGGGCTGCGGACCGTGACGACACCCGGCAGGCCGCGGACCTCGTTCAGCGTCGACTCGACGCGGGGCCGGATGCCGGTGGCCCGCAGCCCGGTCTCGTCCTTGAAAACGATCTGCACGCTGTCGCCGGCCTGTGCCGAGCCATGCTTCTTCAGCAGATCTGTGGCGGCTTGGGAGTCCGTGCCGGGCAGCAGGAAATCGTTGTGGTACGTACTGCCGGCCGTCCGTGCGCCGGCGGCGATCACGGCGACCACGGCCACCCACAGGAGCAGGGCGGCCCAGCGGTGGCGCTGCGACCAGAAGGCCAGGCGGGCGAAGACCCCGCCGCGGCCGGGGGCTGCCGGGGTGACTGCGGACTCGGGCGTCGGGGGTATGCGGACCCCGGTTGTGGGAGGGGTGTTGCTGGCGATGTCGTCGCCGCTTGCGGGTGATGTGTTCATGCGCTGAGCGTGCGGTGGGCGTATGCCCGGGCACGTCCGCCCGGGGCGGACACTTCGCATACCCCGGCGGTTGTGGGTTCGGAGGGGCGCGTACGACTCCGGTTGTCCCGTCCCTGGGGGTCGGGGCTCGCCGGGCCGTCCTGCGTCGTCCGGCTGTGGTCAGTCGTTCAGCCAGCCGGGGCTGACCATCCCGGACTCGTAGGCGAGCACGACCAGTTGGGCCCGGTCCCGTACCTGCAGCTTGGTCATGATGCGGCTGACGTGGGTCTTCGCCGTGGCGGGGCTGAGGACCAGGCGGGCGGCGATCTCATCGTTGCTCAGACCGGCCGCGACCAGCTGCATGACTTCCCGCTCCCGCTCGGTGAGCGCGTTGAGCCGGGGGCCGGGATTCGGTGCCCTGACCCGGCTTGCGAACTCGGCGATCAGCCGGCGGGTGACGGACGGGCTGATCAGCGCATCTCCGCGGGCGGCCACCCGGACGGCATGGATCAGCTCCTCCGGCTCGGTGTCCTTGAGCAGGAAGCCGGTGACGCCGGCGCGCAGCGCGCCGTAGACATAGTCGTCCAGGTCGAAGGTGGTCAGGATGACGACGCGGACGTCCGCGAGCCGCTCGTCGGCGGCGATCCGCCGGGCGGCCTCGATGCCGTCGGTGCCGGGCATTCGGATGTCCAGCAGGGCCACATCGGGGCGCAGTTCGCGGCAGGCGATGACGGCCTCGTCGCCGTCGGCCGCCTCCCCGACGACCGTGATGTCGTCCTCGTCCTCCAGGATGGAGCGGAAACCGGCGCGGACGAGTCGCTGGTCGTCGGCGAGCAGCACCCTGATCATGATCGTCTGCCTGCTCCGTTCTCGCGTGACACCTGTGGACCGGCTGGAGGGCCTGGAACGTACGGACCGTAGGGAATCCGCGCTTGCACGGCGAATCCGCCGCCCGGCCGGGGCCCCGCGATGAGTTCACCGCCCAGGGCGCGGGCGCGCTCGCGCATACCGCCCAGGCCGCTGCCGGTCGAGGGGTCCGTGGTGCCGGCGCCGCCGTGCGCTGCCGTGCCGTTCCCGTCGTCCTCGACCTCCACCAGGAGGTCGCGGTCACCATAGCGCAACCGTACGGTGACCGCCGTGGCATGGGCGTGCCGGGCGACATTGGTCAGCGACTCCTGGGTGATGCGGTACGCCGCCAGGCCCACCTCGGTGGACAGTGGCCGCTTGGCGCCCTCGGTCCGCGTCCGTACGGCAAGCCCTGCCCGCTCCGCCGCCCGGACCAGTTCGCCCAGCCGGTCCAGCCCGCCCGCGGGGGCCAACGGCGCCGCCTCGTCGGCCTGGCGCAACACGCCGAGAGTTGCGCGCAGTTCGCGCAGTGCCGCCTTGCTGCTGTCCTTGACGGCGGCCAGGGCCTCCTCGGCCTGAGCCGCGGCCTTCGCCGGGTCCTTTCTCAGGCGGTGCAGGGCGGCGCCCGCCTGAACGTTGATGAGCGAGATGTGGTGGCCGATGACATCGTGCAGTTCGCGGGCGATGCGCAGCCGCTCCTCGGTGGCGGCTCGCCGCTCGACCTCGCGGGCGTGGGCGAGGCGGCTGTAGCGGACGTATCCGAGCGCGACGACGGCTACGAGCCAGCCGGACAGCAGGAAGACGGCGAGGCCGGTCAGGTCCTCGCTGCCCAGGACGCTGACCGTGCCCACACCGAACACGGCGACCGAGACGAGCGCCACGGCGGCGCGCATGCGGCCCGTCGCAGCGACGGTGTACAGCGCGACGATCAGGGCGATCACCAGGGGGCCGTCGAAGCGCAGCGAATAGAAGGTGCCCGTGAGCACGAGCACCGTCCAGCCCACTGCGACGGGGTAGCGCCTGCGGAAGTACAGCACCCCGCAGGCCAGAACGAGGAGCAGCGCGGCCAGCGCGAGCACCGGGCCGCTCCGTTCGCCCTCGTCCCAGAACGACTGGGCGGAGCCCAGCGCCACCACGGTGAACACCACTCCCGCCAACGCCAGATCGGCAGCCCGGCCGTGCGGCAGCCGGGGTCCGCGGCGCTGGCTCGGGGCGGGGTCGAAGACCATATGCGCCAGCGTAGGGGCGGTACGGGAGTGGCGCGCCCTCCGCGCGGCGACATCCTGCAGCGCCGGGGCGCAACTTCGGGGGTACGGGAGCGGGCGGGGACGCAACCGGTGGAGTACGGCACAGGGTGCCGAGCCACCTCAGCCTGCCCGACACACCTCGCACGGCGCACCGTTCGAGGTGAGGTCACCGTGCGGACAAGGCTGCGGGCGGCGGTCTCATCGAACGGGCGCCGCCCCCTCCGCGGCACGCGCGCGTAGGCGACCCGGTGATCGATCACCGGGTCGGCATCAGACCAATCAACGTGTCCCGCCGAGACGAACCGCATGAACTCCTCGGTCGGCGCAGGAAGCTCGCGGTCGCCGGCGTCCGCCAGGCTTATTCACCGGCGTTTTGCCCTGCCTCGCCCAAGCGGGACTGGCTCGTTGTCCGACCTGTGCGGCAGTCTGGGCACAGTGCTGTGAGCTGCCCTTTCGCGGAGCCAGGCAAGGAATGCGATGACGAAGAGCCCTTCGACGAGCAAAGAGAGTACGCCGTAAGGCGGCTCCCAGCTCCGTTCGTGGTAGCCGTCCGGCAGACCGACCGTGCGCGACAGCAGAAAGCCGGTGATCATGCCGAGGCTGACGAGTGCCCCGGTCAGCCAAGCGGCCACGGTTGGTTTCATGATGGCGAGCGCCAGAGCGACGGCAAGCATGGCGGCACTGCCTACGGCGAACAGGACGCCGATGTAGAACTTTTCCTCAAGGTGATCAGGGACTAGGAGTGTGTGCAGCACCGCGTTGGCGACAGCACAGCATGCTCCGAGTCCTCTCAGGGAGGCTTCGGCTGCATTGGTGGAGTTCATCGCGACTCCAGCGGTTCACGTGCGTGGAGCACAAGGCCCCGGGGGAATCCTCGGCAGCGGAGAGCGGAGCGGGACCTCGGCTCACTGCTCGCAGGCGGTGTCCGTCCTCGGGGATGCCTCCAGCCGCGTCCTCGCCGCGCAGTTCGACGCAGCATGAGCCTGGTCGAGGGACGAACACCTCGTGGGAGGCGCGCCCGCGATGAGCGCGCCCCCTTGGGTTCCAGCGGCGACCGCTACTAGCGCACGATGATCACGACGGGTCCGCCGCCGAACCGGTGGCCGAAGCGGAACCCACCATGGTCGAAGCGGAACCCACCACGGTCGAAGTGGTGATCGAAGCGGAACCCACCACGGTCGAAGTGGTGATCGAAGCGGAATCCGTGGTCGAAGCAGCGCCAGTCGCCGCCGAAGCACCGGCTGGTGGTCACGTGGGTGTGCACGGCAGGCGCTGCTGCTGCGGCCGTACCGGCTGCGCCCATCGCAGCGCCGCCGGCCATCAGAATGGCGGCTGACGTCGCGACGAGACGCCTAGCGCCTTTTACTCGCATGGTGAATGCACTCTTCCCTCTGCCGCGTCGGCCCGTGTGGCGGGGCCGGCGCGGTCTTGGACGTACGACATGAATGACCGCGGCCGCAAGGGAGCGGCACGGCCGTGGGCGGGGCCCCGCGCGTTCGAGGAGCACGTCTCGCATCCAAGATCCCCGCTGCACGGGAACCAGCCGACCAGGGGAAATATCCCCGGACTGCAGCCGTACTTCGGTTACGTAAGCAGTGCCCTTTTGGATTGCCGTTTTGGCGGAAGCCGCAGTGTCTCGCGTGGCGGGCGAAGAACTGTTTGCCGGTGATCACGTCGGCGCGGGGCCGTGTGGACGGTTGTCATCGGTACTCCGACGTGATGCCAGGCATGCCCGTCACCCGACGAGGCGGCGAGGCCTCCCGCGTGCACCGCGTGGGCGGGCATCCAGGTCGGTGCCTCCCCGTCTGGACGACGCCGGAGACGGTCACCAACAGCCAGGGCACACTTCCCTCAGCGATCGCGTGGTGCCCGAACGTGGCGAGAACGGTGCCGAGCGGTCGCTCACGGTGGCAGGAAGGCACCGGCCCCCGGAGCGTAGTGGAAGGCGGCCCGGGCGACGCCGACGCGCTCTGTGGCTGCGAGTTCCTCGCTTGACTCGCGAACGGTCGGCGAAGTGCGCTGGATGGCGATCATGGCTGCGTCGTCGGCCAGGCGTCCGCCGACGTGGGCGAGCAGGTCTTCGCTCAGGTGGCGGACCAACTCCGGAGGGCTGCCCTGCGCCCAGGCGGCGACCCGATCGACCAGCGGATAGAAGACGCCGCTTCCGTTCCGGGCCTCCACGACGCCGTCGGTGTGCAGGAGCAGGAGGTCTCCGGGCAGCAGGGTGAAGGTGTCGACGTGGTAGTCGGGGATGGTCAGTTCACCCAGGCCCAGCGGCGGGGCGGGGCTGGTGGCGTGCAGCGGCATGGCCTGCTGGTCGCGCAGCAGCAGGGGAGGAGGGTGTCCGCAGGTGACCATCCGCATCTGCGGCAGTGCGTCCGGGATGTCGATGACGGCGGCGGTGATGAAGCACTCTCCCGCCGCTTCCTGATCGGTGGGTTCGGCCAGATTCCAGCGCACGCTGTGGTCGAGGTAGGCCACCAGGCCGGGCAGGCTGGACTGGCGGTGCCCGGCCTCCCGAAAGGCGCCGAGCAACAGTGCCGCGTCGCCGACGGCGGTCAGGCCCTTGCCCATGACATCGCCGATGATCAGCCGGGTGGCCCCCTTGGTGCGGACGGCCGCGTACAGATCGCCGCCGATCAGCGCCTGTTCCTCGGCAGCCAGGTACACCGAAGCGACCCACAGCGGGCCGATCCGGTGGGGCAGCGGCCGTAGAAGCGCCCGCTGTGTGGCCTCCGACACGGTCCGTACCTGCGCCAGTTCACGGCCGTGCCGCTCGCGCAGGTACCGGAA
Organism: Streptomyces sp. NPDC093064; assembly: GCF_044754605.1. Taxonomy (NCBI): domain Bacteria; kingdom Bacillati; phylum Actinomycetota; class Actinomycetes; order Kitasatosporales; family Streptomycetaceae; genus Streptomyces; species Streptomyces sp. NPDC093064. The sequence goes on along the minus strand of NZ_JBIVPK010000022.1, from coordinate 69,775 downwards.
CAGAGTGACGATCACCGTGACCACCAACAGGGCGATGATCTGCGAATCGAAGTACATCCCGCTCAGGTGGGCGTCCGGGTGGGTCAGATTGACGGCGAGCAGGGCCACCACCGATATGGCTCCGATCACGCCGGTGAGGAAAGCGCCCGCGAAGGACGCGGTGATCGCGGGCGCCACGATCAGCAGAGGGCCCAGCGGCACACCGTTCGGGGTCAGCGCGTCGACCAGCGCGATAGCCCCGATCAGCCCGAGCGGCAGCGCCAACAGCGCATCGCTGGTCCGCCACGAGCGCTGGTGGTGAGGAATCGGCCACCGCAGACTCATACCCTCGGCTTACACCTTCCAGGACAGCCCCGCAGATCGTGACGGATCCGCGCAGGCCACCGCTGAGCTTCATGTCCTCCGGATCGGCAGTCCACTCGCGGCCGCCGCCGTCGGGCCGCAGGAACACGACCGGACGAGGGCGGCCTCGCGACGGGCCCCGCGAAGTGGGGGCTTTCGTCCATCGCGACACCGCATCGGCCGGTGCGGCTGCCGCGTCCTTGGCCCAGCGTAGGCCGACGACTTCGTGGGTGGCTATCACCACCGCGGTGCCACTCTCAGACCGTGTCCTACGGGCTGAGGCGGACGAGGCCCTCGTAGCAGCACAGGGCGGTGGCGAGTCCGAGGAAGGCCGGGTAGTTGCGGCGATCGCGTTCGTAGCAGGGGCTGAGTCGTCAGTAGCCGGTCAGCCACGAGATCGTCGCGATGCCCAGGTCGGCGCCAGCCAGGGCGGCGGCATCGTTGACGCCGTCACCGACGATGGCTACCCGGTAGCCCTGTGTCTGCAACTCGCGGACGAGGGCGACCTTCCCCACGGGCGTGCACCGGGCATGCACTTCGTCTACCAGGCCGTCCTTCGACTGATGGGTTCCGCCGGAGACGTCGCCCTCGCCTGTAGTGCAATCGTCTGGCGAGGGCAGTCTGCCGGTTCCGGCCGGCGGCACGCTGGACACGTCACCGCACACTGGTGACATGGCCGTGCCGGGCACCCGCCGGTGGCAGGCCGGCGACCTGGTGCCGTTCACCTCGCGCTTCGATCACGCGGGACGCGTCGAGGCCTTCGCTGTGGTGGTCCGTCCCGGCCAGAGCGGGCAGTGACAGTTCGGGGCGGTCCACGACGTCGCGACGTCCGCCTACGGACCGCTGCCCGGGATTGACAGAGCGTGAGACGAGACCGTTGTCGTCGTTCCTGGATCGCTTGGCGGATCCCCGGGGAACCCACCGGCCCCTCCATCCGACTGCTGTGACGAGGAAGCAGGGAGGTGGCATGGAGGGTCTGGACGTCCGGATGTCCGACGTCGTGTGCCGGCACGGCCGGGTCGAGGCGGTGCGTGAGGTGTACCTCGACGTCGCGGTGGGGCAGCGGGTGGCGTTGACCGGCACCAACGGGTCGGGCAAGACGACGCTGCTGCGTGCGGTTCTCGGCCTGCACCGGAACTTCGCGGGCCGGATCCTGGTGGGTGGGCGGGACACCAGAAGCGCGGCCGAGTGGGCGTGGCGGCGCCGGGTGTGCGCGTGGATCCCGCAGAAGCCGGCGGCCGGCCGGTTTCCGCTGCTGGGCCGGGAACTGCTGGCGAGCAGCGCTTCTGGCGCCGAGGCGGCCGAGGCGGCAGACAAGCTCGGCGTCGGGCATCTCGCCGACCGGCCGCTGCACACGCTGTCCGGAGGCCAGCTCCAGCGCATGTACCTGGCGCGGGCGGTGGGTTGCGTGGCCGCGGGCGCAGGGGTGCTGCTGGCTGACGAGCCCACCGCCGCGCTCGACTTCTCCGGCCAGGAGGAGGCGGCCGACGTTCTGCTGTCCCTGCCGGTGACCGTCGTGGTCGTCACGCACGACCGAGCCCTCGCCGACCGCTGCGACCGGGTGCTGGAGATGGCCGCGGGCAGGTTGCGGGAGGTCCGGTGAGCACGCTGGCCGCGGCCGACGTCGGCCAGTTGCTGCAGCTCGTGCCCGTCCAACGGGCGGGCGTCGCCCTGTTGGTGGCGGCACTCGGGCTGCCCGTGATCGGGGTTGTCATCGTGGGTCTCGACATCATGCCGGTGCGGTTCGCGATGATGCATGTGGCGCTGCTGGGTATCGCGGTCGGTCTGCTGACCGGACTCGATCCGATGCTGTGTGCGCTGGTGGCGTGCGCGCTAGCCGGGGCCGGGGTCGCGCCGCTGGCCCGCACCCCGGACGGATTGTCCGGCGCGATGGGCCTGCTGATGAGCCTGGCGATCGCGGCCGCGCTGCTCTTACTCGCCGTCTCGGGCGTCAACGCGGCGGGAGCCTTTGCGCTGCTGTGGGGGTCCATCCTCTCGGTCGGCACCGCCGACCTCTGGCTGCTGGCCGGCCTGGCCGTCGCCGTCCCGGGCCTGTTCTGGTGGCGCAGGAGGGACATCGCGCTTCTTCTGTACGACCGTGAGCTGGCCCTGTCCTCGGGCGTACGTGTCGAGCGACTCACCCTCCTGCTGCTGGTCCTGGTCGCGGTGTCGGTCGCCGGGGCCATCAAGCTCACCGGCGCCCTGCTCGTCGACGCGCTCACCCTTCTGCCGGCGCTGGCCGCACGGCGGTTGGGCCGTTCCCTGTTGTCCATCACCGTCTGGGCGGTCGGTATTGGTGTCGTCGTGAACCTGACCGGGTTCCTCGTCGCGCTCCGCTTCGACTGGCCGCCCGGTCCCGTCCTCGTCCTCACCGCCGGCGTCGTCGTCCTCGCCGTGCATCTCGTCCCCGAACGGAGAATCAGCTCATGGCGCGCACCCGCGACCGCATCACTACCGTCCTCGCACTGACCCTGAGTACGGCGCTCACACTCACAGCCACCGGTTGCGGCAGCGAGAACACCTCCTCGTCCTCCTCGTCCGGTGTGCAGCCCGCCGGAAGGAACGAGGACGCCCCGGTCGTCGTTGCCACCACCAGCTGGGAGGGCGCCTTCGCCAAGGCGGCGGGGGCGACGGACGTCAAGGTCATCGTGCCGGAGTCGGTGCAGCACGCGCCGGACTACGACCCGAAGCCGTCCGACCTGGCGGCCGTGGCGGGCGCCGACTTCGTGCTGTACGCGCCGTTCGAGCCGTACGCCGCGAAGTTCAAGGAGGCGGCCGGATCCGACGCCAAGCTGGTCGAGGTCAACCTCGACAACGACGCCGACAAGGTGAAGGCCGAGGTGACCCGCTTGGGCGAGATGTTCGGTACCCAGGACGCCGCCGACAAGTGGATCAAGTCCTTCGACACCGAGTACGCCGCGTTGCAGAACGACTTGAAGGCCGCCTGGCCGGACGGCAAGGCGCCGACCGTCGTCGCCCAGGTGTTCGCGACGTGGTCGGCGAAGATGGCGGGCGCGGAACTGGTCGGTACGTACGGTCCTGAGGCGGTGACGGCCAAGCAACTGTCCGACCTCTCGAAGGCGAATCCGCAACTGGTCCTGGACAACGCGCACATGACGACCGGCAAGGTTCTTCCCGACTCGGGTGCGCGCCAGGTGGAGATCGTCAACTATCCGGCCAGGGACCTGGATCTGCTCGCCGTGTACAAGAACGCGGCGACGCAGGTGGAGAAGGTGATGGCCGCCTCCTGAAACTGCAGGAGTGGCAAGCACACGTGGGAAGGGTCGCCCAGGGTGTTCCCGGGCAGCCCTTCCGCTGCCCAGCCGGTCAGCCTGCCGATGCCAGAGGCTGCTGCTCCTGCGCCTGCGCCGTGCACCGTTCCCGCAGCGCCGCCCGGTCCGGCTTGCCCGCCGGCGTCAGCGGCAACTCACCAAGGGCCAGTAGCCGTTCGGGGTGCTTGCGCCGCTCCAGGCCACGGGCGTCGAGGTGGGTGCACAGCTCTTCCAGCGTGGGTGGCTCGCCGTCCCGGGGCACGACGCAGGCCGCGAGCCGCTCGCCCATGAGCGGGTCTGGCACCCCTACGCACACCACGTCCCGAACACCAGGATGCGTGGCGAGCTCGATCTCCACTTCCGCAGGGCTGATATTGGCTCCGCCCCGGATCACCACGTCCTTCAGTCGCCCGACGATCCTGAGCGTCCCGTCCTCGCCGATGAGCCCCAGGTCCCCGGTGCGCACCCAGCCGTCCGCCGTGCGGTAGCGGGAGTCGAGATCGGGCGCGGCGACGTAGCACAGCGGGGTCATCGGACCGCGGGCGACGATCTCGCCGACCGTGCCCCGGGACACCTCCTGCACCTCGGGGGCGCCGGGGAGAGCGATCCGTATGTCGGCTACCCGTGGATCGGGGCGCCCTGCGGCAATGCCGGGTTGCCCGCCATCGTGGCGGGAGTCGTCCGACAGCCCCGTATGGCAGTTGACGCCGTCCGCCGAGCCGTAGAGGTTCACGACCGGGCAGCCGAAGGCCTTGCGTGCCTCCGCCGCCGTGGCTTCGTCCAGCGGTGAGCCTCCGACGATCACGGCCGTGGGTGGGGTGAACTTCTGGCGGCTGCCTTCCGCCATGCGGTCCAGCATCATCCGGATCATGGTCGGCACGCCCAGTACATGGGTCGGCTCGTGCTCGGCGAGGGCCTCCAGCGCCGCCTCGGGGGTGAATTGGTCGAGCAGGACCAGGGTTCCGCCGTGCCGGGCGAGGGTGACGGCGGTGCCGTTGCTGCCGAAGGCGGAGGCCAGGGGTACGAGGAACAAGCAGCGTGGTGGGCGTCCGTCCGGGATGAGGGAGCCGAGGAAGTTGCCGCGTCCGCCGGCCAGGGCGTTGTGCGAGTAGGCCACCATCTTCGGCTCGGCCTCGGAGCCGGAGGACACCAGGATGCGGGCGGCGGAGTCGGGGTCGGGGCGGGCCGGGACCAAAGTCTTCGGGTCGGTGCGCAGCAACTCCGCGAGTGCGGTGGTCCCTTCGGGGGCGGCTCCCGAGGCGATCACCGTCCGCAGTGCGGGCAGCTCATCGGCCACTGCCAGCAGGCCGGCCGCGTGGTGGTTGCCCCGGTGCTCGGCCGTCGCGATCACCGCGACAGCCTCCGATCTGCGCAGCAGCGAGGCCGCCTCGCGCCCGCCGCGCCCGACGGGGAAGGGCAGCGCGACCGCGCCCAGGGCTGCCAGAGCCAAGTCGACGATGACTGCGTTGCGCCCGTTGGGCAGTTGGATGCCGACGACGTCTCCAGAACGTATGCCGAGGCCGGCGAGTCCGGCGGCGAGACATCGGGCCTTGCGGTCCAGCGCGGTGTAACAGAGTTTGCCCTTGGCATCGAGGATGGCCGTGTGGTGCGGATCGGAGATCTGATGGGCGCGGTAGAGGCTGTAGACGTCCAGGTCGGGGCAGGTTCCGTCCACGGCCCAGGTACGGCGCAGTTCGGCGGGCAGCAGGTCGTGCAGGGCGACGGTCATGCGAACCTCCAGGGGGCGGGAACGGCGGGGGCGCCGTGTGCGTCGAGGCTGATCGAGCCGGAGGCGAGCAGACCGGCGAGGTCGGTGACGACCGGGACGGCGGACAGACCACACCCGCGCAGTCGCTCCAGCGCCGCCGCCGTGGGAAGGTCGCGGATGTCGCAGGGGATCGCGGAGCGGTCCGGGAGGGCGATCCAGCCGTCGGCCGTGGGTAGAGGTCGGCGGAACCCCGCAGGGCGTCGCGGGTCGAGACCCTGCGCGGCACGCGCCCGGGCGGCTGAGGTGAGTACGTCGGCGGCCCCGAGTAGCGACGAGTCCACCCGCACACCGGCCCCGGTGCGCTGCCGCAGCAGCAGTCCCGCGAGGACGGCCTCGGCACCGATGAGCCCGCCGAGCACGTCGAGCAGGGTCATCAGGGAGGGCGCGGGCGGCTCGTCGGCGGGGCGCGCGGCTTCGCCGACCCCGGTACGGGCCTGCACCATGAAGTCGGTGCCCATGGGGGCCTCCTGCAGCCGTCCGGCCCAGCCGCTGGTGTAGGCGTAGACGAGTTCGGGATTGGCGGCGGACAGGTGCTCGTGGTCCAGGCCGAGCTCCGCAGCCTTCCCCGGCGCCCAGTTGTGCAGGAAGACATCGGCCTCCGCCGCCATCGCGCGCAGCCGCTCGCGGTCCGCCGGCGACTTGATGTCCACCTCGACGGCCTTCTTGCCACGGTTGAGCGCGAGCCACCGTGCCGAGATCCCCGAGCAGGCGGGCGGCATGCCGCGCAGCGGATCCCCGCCGGGCGGCTCGATCCGCACCACCTCCGCGCCGAGCAGGCCCAGCAGATGCGCGGTCAGCGGCGCCTGGATCCGGCGGCCGGCCTCCAGGACGGTCAGGCCGGCCAGAGGGGCGTCGGCCTCTTCCGGCGCCCGGCCGGAGTACGACGCGTTGTGCGGGGACAGTTCCCACGGCGGGGCCCCGTCGTACTCGGCGGCCCGCTCGGCAAGCGAACGCAGCGGGCACACCTCGGCACCGGAGGAACGAGCCGCATCCCGGATCAGCCCCCAGGCGGCGGCTCGGGCGGCGTCGTGCAGTGGCTGAGGAAAGGGCGCGCAGGCCGTGGCGTACCGGAACTGGAAGGGCCGCCAGCCGCGTCGTATCGCATCCCCCGGAGCGTCCAGTGCACGCCAGAAGTCGGCCCACGCGTCCGGGTCGAGCGTCTCCAGTTCGAAGGCGACCCCGTCGACGGAGGTGAACGGCGGTCCACCCGGAGCGACTTCGGTAGCCTCACTCTCCTCCGCGCCTGCCGCGGCCAGGTACTGCGAGACGGAGAGCAACCCGGCCCGTTCGGCGCTCACCTCCGCACCCGTGACCTGTCCGCCGCGAGCCTGGGCGAGGAGCCCGGCCAGCAGGGCCTGCACGGCGAGGACACCGGTGGCGGTGGCGGCGTAGTCGACGGCCAGACCGCGTGGGGTGCCGTCGCGCCGGCCGTGTACGGCCATGATCCCGGTGGCTGCCTGCGCGGTCGCCTCGTCGACGACTTCGTCGCCCCACCTGGTGTGGGCGGTGATTCCGCTGAACCCAGGTCCGGAGAGCCTGATCCGGCCGCCAGTGTGTCCGTCCCCCTCCGCGCCGAGCAGCCGCAGGTGCTCCGCGACGAGTCCGTCCGCCGGTCCCGGCGGACCCGAGGCGCTCAGGCTCAGCCCGTCGAGCGGCCGGGCCGTCGAGTGCGCGGCGGCCGGTGTGGCTGGTGATGTCATGCCTCTCCTTTCCTGACGCGCGGGAACCCGGGAGCGGCCGCCCCCGACCAGTTCCACGAAGAGGTGGTCGGCCCGGCAGGGGCCAGAGTTCCCGAAGGGGTGGGGGAGACGTGCTGGACGTGACGCTCGGCGACCCGCAATGTCCGCCGGAAATCGTGGGGTTGAGGGATCGAGTAGCGGACTTCGTCCGCACGCGGGTCGTGCCCTGCGAGCCAGTCCTGGACGGCGGCGGCCCGGCCGCGGCGGCCGCGTTGCGCCGGCTGCGGGAGGAGGCCAGGGCCGAGGGACTGTGGGCGCTGCCCCTCCCTACGGAACTGGGCGGTCAGGGGCTGCCGTTGCGGTGGTACGCCCATGTCGCGGAGGCCGAGGGTGCAAGTGACCATGGTCCGGCGGCACTCGGATCGGCTTCGCTGCTGGACGCGCTCATGCTGTGGCGGCACGGCAGCCGAGGCGTCCGTGAGCGCTATCTCTCCCCGCTGGTTGCCGGGGACCTGAGGGCCAGCTACGCGATGACCGAGCCGGACGTCCCCGGCACCGACCCCTTCCTCACCACCACCCGCGCCGACGGAAGTGAGGGCGGCGGCTGGCGCGTGACCGGACGCAAATGGTTCGTCAGTGGGGCCGCCGACGCCGACCTGGTCACGGTCCTCGCCCGCACGGACGGCCGGGCCCCCGACCGGGACGGCCTGACCCTGCTGCTGGTCCCCGCCGCTTCCCCCGGCTTCCGGGTGGTGCGCGAACTTCCCGTACTCGGTGCGACCGGTCAGGCGGAGATCGAGCTCGACGACGTCTCAGTGCACGGTGACCACCTGATCGGCGAACGCGGCAAGGCGCTCGCCGTAGCCGCCGAACGGCTTCAACTCGGCCGCACCCTACGCGGCCTGCGCTGGCTCGGTCAGGCCGGCCGTGCCTTCGAGCTCATGCGGGAACGAGCCGTCACCCGCACCCGCTCCCGTGGCCCGCTCGGTGACCTGCAACTCGTCCAGCGCCACGTCTTCGAGTCCTTGCTCGCCCTGCGCACGACCCGGCCTCTGGTCCACGAGGCCGTGTCCCGGCTGGATGCGGGTCGCGATGCCCACGTGGAGGTGGGCCTGGCCAAGGTCGCCGCAGCGCGCACGCTGCACCTCGTGGCCGACGCGGCGATCCAGGTCCACGGCGCGGCGGGCCTCGGCCCGGACACCGCGCTTCCCGCCCTCTTCCGTACCGGCCGCGCGGCCCGCATCCTCGACGGCCCGGACGAACTGCACATCACGTCAGTGGCGCGGCGGGTGCTGCGGACGGATCCCGTTAGTGCTGTGACGGACACGCCACAGCACTAACGGGGGCCGGCCACGGGGCCCACGGGCGTGAGGCCGGTGAGCGCGGCGAGGGAGTACGCCAGGAAGAAGTTGCCCCAGATCAGCTCATGCCGCACGGCTGTTCCGGCCGCCAGGTCGTAACAGCCGTCCAGGAGGCGGCCGTCGGCGGTGAGGCGTCTTTCGACCAGTGCCTCGAGAACCGCGACGGCACGGTACCGATGACCGAGTCCGAGCAGTGCCAGTGCGGTGATGGCGGCAGCAGAGGTGTCGCGGGGGCCACCGGGATGAGCGAAGTCGGCGGGCGGTACGAGGTGTTCCGTCAGCAACGCGTCGACATGGTCGGAGAATTCGTCGCCGCCTGTCAGGTGGACGGCCTCGGCGAGGGCGAGCAGCAGCCACGCCGGCCCTCGGCTCCAGCTCGAGGACGGATCGGCGCACGCGGTCCAGCCCGCACCAGGGTCGTGCCGCCACGACCAGCGGGGCGGTCGTGCACCGAGGCACAGATCGACATGACGCCGCAGATGGGAGCGAGCCGCCTCCGCGTCCACCGTCGCCAGCAACGGCACCATGCCGGGCACGCCGTCCACACGGGCCATCAACCGCGGCCCACCGAACGCCGAACCCCACGGCACGAGACCCAGTTCCGGGGCGAAGGCGTCCAGGCAGGCCCGGGCGGCCCGGTCCCTCAGGCCCAGGTCGTCGTCCGCGAGGGCGGTGCCGTACCAGAAGATGAGTCCGCGGGTGGCGGTGTCCGCTTCGGTCCAGTCGGCCAGGCGGGCCGTGCAGTCCCGCGCGGCCGCGTGGTCGGTGGCGTCGCCGGTGTACCGGGCACGGAGCCACAGCAGTCCCGCCCAGAAACCACCGGTCCAGGAGCCGCGCGCGGTCGTCCGCCATGTGCCGGTGTCCGGGTCCGCGTACAGCGGGAACCGGTCGCCGACTTCGGCACGGGTGACGGCGACCCGGGCCAGGATGGAGGCGAGGGCCGGGGCGGCCCAGACCGGCGCGGTTCGCGGGCCGGGGGGCGCCCGCCGGTCCTCCGGCGGGGGCGTGCTCTCATCCCTGCATGCCCTCATGACCCTACGCCCGCCCGACGTTCCCGCACGGCCCACAGCAGCGCCACCGTCCCGGCTCCCGCGAACTCGGCGGCCACGAGCAGCCACCCGCCCCCGTACCGCCCGGCCTCCGCCAGCACCCCGAACAGCGGCGGTCCGACCGCGAATCCGGCGAAGAAGCCCGCCGCGACCAGCGCCGAGTCCTGGCCCGCCCGGCCGGGCGCGGCTCGCTGCATCACCAGGACCATCGACACCGCGTTCGCCGCCACGGCGAAGACGCCCACCGCCACGGCCGCCACCCACGCCAGCGGACGGAACGACGACGAACAGGCCAGCAGCAGGGCCGCCACCACCGCGCCCACGGCCAGAGAACCCGGCAGCCAGGGCGCCCGGTCTGGCCGCCCCGCGACCTTCGACCAGCCCACCCGGCCCGCGATCCCGGCCACACCCAGCACGGCGACCAGCGCACCCGCCGCGGTGGGACCGAGACCGAGCCGCTCGGTGCCGTACAACGACAAGTAGGTGTTCACCGAGGCGATGCCGCAGCCGAGCAGCAGCGAGAACACCGACAGCCACGCGATCATGCCGCGCGGCACCCAGACCGCCGATGTGGACTTCGCCGGCGGATCAGGGGGCAACGCCCGCGCCGCCCACACTGCCGCCACCACCGCGGCGCCCGCCGCCGTCCACACGGCACCCCGCCATCCGGTGAATCCGGCCAGCGCCGCGAGCGGCAGCCCGGCCGCGAACGCACCGAGTTGCACCCCCGACTGCTTCATCCCGGTCACCGAACCGCGCCGTGCGGGCGGTACCGCGGCGAGAATCGCCTTGTTCGTGGCGGGGTTGGCCAGCGCCTGCGGCAGTCCGCCGAGCGCGACGGCCGCCAGCAGGAACCCGGCACCCGGCGCCGACCCGATCAGCGCCAGCGCCACCGCCGCCACCGCCAGCAGGGCCACCAGACAACGCCGCGGTCCCACCCGGTCCACCACTCTGCCGCCGACCGGGGAGAGCACAGCCGCCGTACTGAACCCCACGGTGGTCGTCAGCCCCAGTGCGGTCGGTGAGATGTCCAATTCGGCCACGAGCCGCGGACCGAGCGCGCCCAGTAGGAACAGCTGCATCATCGAAAAGGCCATGGCACACGTCAGCAGCGCGGTCAGGGCACCCGGTCCCCGTACCCCGACCACCTCGGCCGCCCGCCGGGTCCCACTCTGTCCGGCCCGTCCCGCCTGTTCCGTCGTCACAGACGCACCTCCCGGGACAGCAGTCGGGCCCAACTCTTATCGAGTTCCCGCCGTTTACTGTGACGTGTATTACGGGGAGAGTGTTGAGCGCGGGGCAGGAGGAGTTCTCGTACCGCTCCGTGACGGCAGAGCAGGAATGCGAGGATGAGCCGCCATGACGGTCGGGTGGTGTTTGCGCACGTTACGGGCCGCGGTGTTCGCGGCCGTCTGCGTGCTGCTCGCCGCCTTGGGGCACGTCCTGATGTCGGACGCAGCGGTGCCCTGGTGGGCTCTTGCCGCCGCGGCGGTGGTGACCAGCGGTATGGCGTTGTGCCTGGCCGGAAGGGAGCGCGGCCTCCTCCTCGTCCTCTCCGTCGCGGTGACCCTCCAGGCAGTACTGCATGTGTGGCTCTCGTACGCGCAGGAACTGTCGCCACCGTCCATGCCCCCGATGCCGTCGATGCCCATGGACACCATGGCTATGGACGGCATGGGTGACGGCACTCCCTTCAAGGACTACATGGTCTCGATGGCTCGTATGGGCCACGCGATGGACCACATGACCCAGGTGGGCTCCTCCACGGAGTCGCTGAGCGCCCCGCATTCCATGACGGGAACAGGGCACGTCGTGGGCGGGATGTCCACCACCGGAATGCTCGCCGCCCACCTGCTGGCCGCGTTGATGTGCGGCCTGTGGCTCGCCTACGGCGAACGCGCCGCCTTCCGCATTCTGCGCGCCGTGGCCGGATGGCTGGCCGCACCCCTGCGGCTGCCCCTCACCCTGCCCGCACCACCACACCGCCCGGACATCCGCGCCCGCCGCAGCCGCTCCGCCCGCACGCCGCGCAGGCTGCTCGTTGCTCACGCGATCACTTCTCGGGGTCCGCCCGTGGGGACCGCTGTCGTCTGAGACAGCCGGTTCCCCGGGCCGTCCGTGTGCGCCACGCCCGGACGGCCCGGGCATCGGCCGTACGCAGCCATGCGCGCGTACGCCCGCCACACTCCCACACCAACACCGGATCCGCCGTGCCCAGCGCCGGCCCGATCCGGATACCCGGATTTCCGGATTCCCGAGAAGGACATCAGGTGATCAGTCCTGCCCTGCCCGCCGCATGCGACAAGACGCCGTCCAAGACGAGGGCACATGACCAGAAGACGGCTGCTGACGAGGCGATAACGGCCTGGGCGCTTGCCGCCCGTGGCGGTGACCCCGAGGCCGTCGAGAACTTTGTCCGCGCCCTGCACAGAGACGTCCGCAACTACGTCACCTACCTGGGCGCCGACCCCCAGGCCGCCGACGACCTGGCCCAGGACACCTTTCTGCGGGCTCTGGGAAGCCTGCACCGATTCGAGGGCCGTTCCTCCGCCCGCACCTGGCTGCTGTCCATCGCCCGCCGCGCGGTGATCGACAGCTTCCGGCACAACTCGGCCCGGCCCCGCTTGTCCGACACCGACGACTGGCAGAGTGCCGCCGAGCGTGCCCAGCCGCGTGGCCTGCCGGGCTTCGACGACGGCATCGCTCTTACTGAACTACTGGACACGTTGCCCGACGAGCGCCGCCAGGCGTTCGTCCTCACCCAACTCCTCGGCCTGCCCTACGCCGAAGCGGCAGAGCTCAGCGACTGCCCGATCGGTACGGTCCGTTCACGCGTCGCCCGGGCACGCTCCTCGCTGATGCGGTCCCTGCACGATGCCGAGAGAGCCGAACCGGTGGCTGTGTAATCGATCAACGTTGCGACCTGCGGCTTAGCTGTCGGTGGTTGTCAGCGTTGGTCGTCGTTGTGCACCCTCCGACGGCCCCGAGCCGGACCGGGGGCGCTTTCGTTCCGGGCGCCGGGATTTCACAGCATGATCGCGCCGATCGCGGGTAAACGCGACATCGAGGGGGGCCTGCAGCAAGGGGGCGGCTCCATGACTGACATCCCATCAGAAGTCTTCGAGACTGTGGCGAGAGATGCCCTGCACGAACTGGCCGTGGCCCCCAATTGCAGGGCGTTGGGGGCCCTAGCTGGGTGTGATGTGCGGTGACCAGGTCGGTGCGGTGGGCGGTCAGCAGCGCCAGGTCGGCGGCCAGCTGGGCGGGCACGTCGAGGGTGGCGAAGTCCCGGCGGTGACGGGCGGTCTCGGCGATGACGTAGGCGTCGCGGGCATCGGTCTTGGCCTCGCCGCGGTAGGCGCCGGCCATGCGGTTGACGGTGCGGCCCGGCACGTAGACGCCTCTTTGGCCGTGCACTGTCAGCAGCGTCAACAGCAGTGCGGATGATGCGTTATGCCGTGGGCCCGAGGAGCACACCGTCGTCAGCTCCGTAAACAGTGACCGATCCGCGCATTTCAATCAGAGAGCAGGGTGCCCCGGAGAGCCGGACGGCCGCTCCAGCCGAGCCACGGTCGGCAAGCTGCTTTGAAGTCACATCCGGCCCTGCCGGGCCACCCAACAACTTACGGAGCTGCCCTGGCGCGAGGGATCATGGCTCCCCCTGGCCGCCTCAGCCGCGCTGCTGGTGTGTGCCGTCGACCAGAGCGCGCGGCGACGGCCGGCCCGAGAGGACAATGCGAAGCTGCGCAGATCCAAGTGATCAGCGGATGGTGAGGCCTTCGGAAGAGGGGGACAGGTGCGACCCCGGAGGCGGTCAGGTGTCCGCTTTGATCTTCTTGATCGTCAGGTGGGACTGAACTCGAAGTACCCCGGGAAGGCCGGTGAGCTTGCCGATGAGGAAGGCTTCGTAGGCGGCTTGGTCGGTGACGGCGACACGTAGGAAGTAGTCGGGCTGGCCGAACATCCGACGCAACTCGACGACCTCCTCATACGACGACAGTGTGTCCTCCAGCGCCTTGATGGTCTGCAGATTGTTGGCGGAGACCTCGATGTCGACCAGGACTTCCAGGCCGCGGCCGACGGCTTCGGGACTGATGGCGGCACGATAGCCCGTGATGACGCCCGCCTCTTCCAACCGCTTCACGCGGCGTAGGCATGGGGGTGGAGTCAGGCCGACCCGCTTGGCCAGTTCGACGTTGGTCAGCCGTCCATCCCGGCTCAGTTGAAACAAAATTTCTTGATCGATCGCGTCGAGGCTAATTCCATTGCTCACAGGGCAATTCTACAGACAAAGTACGCAACCATATGAGGACAAATTCGATCTAATATTTCAGCGTGATGGATACGTGTTCGCCCGTTGACGGCAGCCCTCCCAGGCCCTTCCCCGCACCCTCGCCTCGACCCCGCCCCGAGGCCCTGGCCGCCCTGAAGGACTCCGCTTCTGTGGGGCTGGGCCTGCTGCCGCTCGGCCTGGCTTTCGGGGTGCTCATCACCCATGCCGGCCTGCCCTGGTGGTGCGCGAGCCTGTTCACCGCCGTCGTCTACGCGGGGTCGTTTGAGTTCCTCCTGGTGAACCTGACCCTTGCGGCCACGCCGCTGGCGACGGTCGCACTGACCGCCTTCCTGGTCAACGTCCGGCACGTGTTCTACGCGCTGTCCTTCCCCCTGCACCGCGTGCGGGGGCGTCTCGCCAGGACCTACAGCACTTTCGCCCTGACCGACGAGGCATACGCCCTGTCCACCGGCGAAGAGGCCCGGTCCTGGTCCGGCGCGCGCATCGTGTGGCTGCAGGTGTTCATGCAGCTGTACTGGGTCGGCGGCGCCACCGCCGGCGCCCTGCTCGGCTCGGTGGTACCCGACAGCGTCACAGGCCTGGACTTCGCGATGACCGCCTTGTTCGCCGTCCTGGCCCTCGACGCCGTCAGGGAACGTTGCGGCGACCTGCCCACCCCTGTTCTCGCGCTGCTCAGCGCCCTGACCGCCCGCCTGGTCCTCCCCGGCCAGATGCTGCTGGCCGCCTTCACCCTGTTCACCGCCGCTCTCCTGGCCCGGCACCTCGCCACCCGTAAGAGGCCGAGCGCGAGGACCACCGAGGGGACGTCCCGTGCCTGACCCCCGCTACCTGCTCCTGGCCGTCGCAGTCTCGGCTGCCGTCACCTGGGCTCTGCGTGCCCTGCCCTTCACCGTCCTGGCCTCGCTGCGGGCCAGCAGGACAGTCCAGTACCTCGGCGCCCGTATGCCGGCCGGTGTCATGGTGATCCTCTTCGTCTACTGCCTGCGCGACGTTCCACTGACCCAGTCCCGCGCCGCCGCACCCCTGGCCGCCCTGGCCGTCACCGTCGGGCTGCATCTGTGGCGCCGCAACGCCCTGTTGAGCATCCTCGGCGGCACCGTCGTCAGCGTAGCCCTGGCCAGCAGCCTCTTCGCCGGCTGACCCGCTGCTCCCACGCACGGCCGAGGGTCTGCGGTTCAACGCCGGGGCGCAAGAACGCACAAGACCCCATTGCACCGCGGTGCCGACCAGCGTGCCGCCGTCCAGCTCCACCACGGGAACGGGACGTGCCGCTAGTCCTGCTGATCGCAAAGCGGGGGAGACCACCAGCGCCGCCCGCCGAATGGGCTGCACTGGCAGGGCTTCAGGTCGACGCCGACTTCCACTCTCTGCGTCGTGTGTGTGCGAGCGCGGTGTCGAGGAGGAGGCGCAGGCAGGCCGGGGTGGGCGCAATGGCGGTGGTGAGCAGGGCGCCGCGGTCGGCGAGTGGGGCCAGTACGGCGTAGCCGTCCGCAGGGTTGCCGCCCAGGTGGAGTGGCTCCTCGATGGGATGGGGGTCTGGTGTCACGACGAGGAGTTGGCCGCAGGCCCGGTGGCGGCTCAGGACGGCGGGGCCGTCCCAGGCGGGTGCGGGGGTTCCGTAGGTGGTGTGCTGGTCGAGGATGAGCCGGTGGGCGCGGCGCACGGTGAGGCGGGTGGTGAGGTGTCCGGGTGGCTCCGCGGTACGGCCGAGCAGTTGCTCTTCGCGTAGCAGCAGTCGGGAGGAAGCGGCGAGGCTGACGGTGTATGTCTGGTGCAGGGTGCTTCCGCGGGTGCTGATCAGCGGCTGGGGCAGCCAGTTCAAGGATGCGTACTCGTCCGCTGTGAGCTGTACGTCGTAGCCGGCCGGGTCGGTGGTGGAGCCGCGCAGGGCGATGGTGGCGGCAGCCGTGGTCACCTCTAGTTCGGCCTGCGGGCGTGCGGTGATGTCGAGCGCCAGTCGGTCGCCGCCCAGCGGTGCGCTCATTGCCCCGATCACGCTCACCCGTGCCTGTCTGCCGGATGGCCGTAGTCGCCGTAGGTGGAAGGGCCCATCGCTGTGCAGGAGCGGGAGCGTGGTGGTGCGGCCGTTGTGTTCGGCGCGGATCCGGGCGGTGGCGCGGACGCCGTTGCCGGTCGCAGTGAACGTGCCGGTTTGGTTGCCTTCGTCGCCGGCGGCCGGCACCGCTGCGGTACGTGCGGGTGGGTGGATGGGGGCCGCCGGGCGCGTCGGTGCGGGACTGGTCGCGGAGGTCACGCGGCGGCCCCGGCCCGCCAGGTGGTCAGGCACCCGGTGACCCAGTCGGCGACCGGGCGGATCCCGTCGGCCTGGGTGAGGCTGGTGAAGGCGACGGGCAGGTCTCCGCGCTGGCACTGCGCGTCGGCGGCCATGGTGTCGAGGTCGGCGTTCACGTACGGCGCGAGGTCGGTTTTGTTGACGACGAGGAGGTCGGCCGTGGTGATGCCGGGTCCGCCCTTGCGGGGGATGTCGTCGCCGCTGGCCACGTCGATGACGAAGATCTGTGTGTCGACCAGTCCCCGGGAGAAGGTCGCAGTGAGGTTGTCGCCGCCGGATTCGACGAGGATCAGGTCCAGTGACCCGACGGTGGCCTCCAGGTCCTCGACGGCTTCGAGGTTGGCGGAGATGTCATCGCGGATCGCGGTGTGCGGGCAGGCGCCGGTCTCGACAGCGGCGATCCGCTCGGGCGGGAGCACGGCTTCGCGGCGAAGGAACTCGGCGTCCTCGCGGGTGTAGATGTCGTTGGTGACCACGGCGATGGACAGCTGGTCCCGCAGGGCCCGGCACAGTGCGGCCACGGTCGCGGTCTTTCCGGAGCCCACGGGGCCGCCGAGGCCGATGCGCAGCGCGCGGCGGCTGCCGTCAGACCGCAGCGGTTCGGCGCTGTGGGTGTGGCGGTGCGGCATGGTCACGGGCTGGTCGAGGTGAACGTCAACTCCCTTTCGGTGAAAGGGTGGTTCAGGATGCGAAGAGGCGGACAGTCCAGATGGAGTGCTGCTCGCCGGTGAGGTCCAGCAACGGCGCGGACGCGGCCGGGAGGGCGTCGACGCCCTCCTCGGCGACCCGGGTCGTGGCGGCTGCGGCGGCGTCGGCCACGTCGTCGAGTTCGGGAGCCAGGCGCGCCAGCAGCGCGGTCGCGTCGAAGGGGTCGAGGCTGAGCAGCCGTACGGCGGCGGCCGCGGTGCCGCTGGCGCTCTCGTACGCGGCTGCCTGTGCGGCGTCCAGCGGGCTCAGCCCGGCAGCACGGGCGGTGACCCCGAGGACGACGGGCTGGTGCACGCCCTGCGGCCGGGCGCCGGCGAGCCGGTCCAGGTCGGCCGAGGGCCAGGTGGCGCGGGCCGCGCGGAGCAACTGCCGGCCGAGTCGTCGGGCGACCTTACGCAGAGCAGGCATGGGCGTTCGGGCGTCCGCTGCCTCGTCCAGGAGCAGGGCGTCGTAGCCGGTGGCCGCGGCGGCCGCGAGTCCGGCGGCGGTCAACCCGACGGTGTGCAGCCGCCCTCTGCAGAACGCCTCCAGACTCGCGGGGTCGTGTACGCCGCCGGAGGACACCGCGGCCTCCACACCGCCGGAGTGGGCATGCCCCCCGGCGGGAAAACGGCCGTCGGCCAGGATGAGCACGGTTGCACTCGTTGCGGCTGCGGCCAGGCCTGCCCGCCCAGTCCGCCTCGATGCGGATGACGAGATCGGTGTCGGCGAGCCGAACCCGGTCGTCCACGGTCGGGCCGTACAGATCGGCGTACTCGGCACGCGTCAGTGGCTCAGCCATCGAGCTCTCCGTTCCCACTCTTGATCTGCAGGCCCTTCACCTGGCGCTCCCCCCTGATCGGGACGAGTTCCACGCACCGCTGGTCGCCCGGCTCGAACCGCTCCGACGTACCCGACGGAATGTTCAGCCGCTTCCCGTGCGCCTTCTCGCGGTCGAAGACCAGCCCGGGTACGGCTTCGTCACCGGATACGTATCCGTCGTTCGCCTCGGCGAAGTGGAAGTGCGAGCCGACCTGGACCGGCCGGTCCGACTCATTACTCACGAACAGCCGCGTGACCAGAGGTTGCGGACAGCTTCGCCGCCTTCTGCACGGTACCCGCGCCAGCCCGGTAGCCGGGCGCCGGCGCCCGTCCCGGGAGCCACTCAACTTGCCGTGGACGTGCGGGCCGGCGGTGTGACCGGCCCGCTGCCGTCCTGTCCTACGTCCTGCTGATCGCTAACCGAGGGACCACCAGGGCCGCGCACCGAATGTGCTGCCCTGGCAGGGCGATCAGGTCAGGCGCGGATCCCGGCCGACGAATGAACAGCAATCCCCGGACAGCTCCGGCA
The DNA here is from genome assembly GCF_044754605.1 of Streptomyces sp. NPDC093064. Taxonomy (NCBI): domain Bacteria; kingdom Bacillati; phylum Actinomycetota; class Actinomycetes; order Kitasatosporales; family Streptomycetaceae; genus Streptomyces; species Streptomyces sp. NPDC093064. The sequence continues at coordinate 51,679 of NZ_JBIVPK010000022.1, read as the reverse complement.
GCCGTCTGTCCCGGGCCGTGCCGGTGACGAGTTGCTCATGCACCCTCTCGTCGCCCTCGACCGGTACCCGACGAGCCCGCGTTCAGTGTCTCCGTAAGGTCTCCCCAAACAGTGACAGAACGATATAAATTCCATATATAGGGAGTTCGTTCGATCAGCCTTTGCGGGAAACCGCTCATCTCGCCAACTATGCCAAGGCACGGGAGATGAACCCATGAGCGATCCTGAACAGGAACGTCCTGTAGCCCAAGAAGCCACTGATGCCACTGAGCCTGAGGCACCAAGTGGTGAGGAGGTTGCGCCGGAGACTGAACCGGCTGCCGAGGAGGCGGAGGCCGGTACCGAAACGCCCAGTGGTGAGGAGGTTGCGCCGGAGACTGAACCGGCTGCCGAGGAGGCGGAGGCCGGTACCGAAACGCCCAGTGGTGAGGAGGTCGCGCCGGAGACTGAACCGG
>NZ_JBIVPK010000022.1:0-51127 GCF_044754605.1 Streptomyces sp. NPDC093064 | reverse complement strand
CGGCTGCCGAGGAAGCGGAGGCCGGTACCGAAACGCCCAGTGGCGAAGAGGTCGCGCCGGAGACTGAACCGGCCGCAGAAGGGAGTGATAGCGGCGGTGAGGAGTGAGGCATCCCTGGCCCGTGGTCGCTGATCAAGGCCGTGGTCGGCCAGGGAATTTCCGGAACCATTCTCTCCAGCACCGCCTGGAGCTATGCGCAGTCCGCCCGTTGCCCTCTGGTGACGACTAGCGGGTAGCGGGCGACAGCATTCGGCCGCGTGCCCAGTCCCAGCCGCCGTACGGCGGCTCGTACGCCACGGGGTGTATCACACCCGGATGCGCGACTGAGCTATGGAGATGATCCGCTGACGGTGCTGGTGGCGCCGTCGCTGCGGCCCGCTCCTGGCCGTTGCAGTCTCGGATGCCGTCACCTGGGCTCTGCGTGCCCTGCCCTTCACCGTCCTGGCCTCGCTGCGGGCCAGCAGGACAGTCCAGTACCTCGGCGCCCGTATGCCGGCCGGTGTCATGGTGATCCTCTTCGTCTACTGCCTGCGTGACCTTCCACTGACCCAGTCCCGCGCCGCCGCACCCCTGGCCGCCCTGGCCGTCACCGTCGGGCTGCATCTGTGGTGCCGCGGGCTGACCCGCTGCTCCCACGCACGGCCGAGGGGCTGCGGTTCAACGCCGGGGCACAGAACGGGAGGTGTCCCTGTTCCTTGTCGTCCACCACGAGCCGCGGGTCCTTCGAGCCGGGCGTGATCGGCCGCCACGGCCCGCCTTCGGCTCGCGAGGCGTTGACCACGTCGTCGTACAGTTCGGCCCGCAGGATTGGGATGTCGTCCTCGTGCCGGGCCCTGAGCCGGTCCCGCGCAGCCTGCTGGCCGCCGGCATCGAGGCCCGCCACGACGCCGACCCCCTGCCGGTCGTGGACCTCGCCAACGAGATCCTCGCCCGCTGGGACCGCCCCTTGATCACCCGCACCACCCTGGAGGGCAGCCTCGGCCCCGTGGCGTAAGACGGTTCGCGAGGCGAGATCAACCGGGCCGGTAGGGGCGCCCCGTACAGGCAGCAAGGGACCCGCCCATCCACCATGGAGTGGACGAGCGGGACCCGGACTTGGGGCGCAGGCCGGCCCAGGAACCCGAGGCATCGTCGATGAGAACGGTGTCGGGGTGCCCGTCATGCAAAGGCGCGGGGGCACCGGCGTAGCCCGGGCCGGCGCCGCCGTGCCAAATCCACCGGACACCACCATTGAGAAGCCGTTGCCCTGTCGGTCATGGTCCGCGGTGGTACGCGGCGAACTCGTCCTGGCGGTGTACCGGACGCTCGAAGCTGACGACTCCGTCCCGCGCAGCGGTTGGAGTACCGGGATTTGGGTCGGGGTTTCCGGCCGCGACGGGCATGGGGCGGGGGCGTGTGGAGTCTGCTTGGATGTCGGAGATGACGAGTAGTTCCCCGGTTCCCCGTGCAGGCGACGCCGATTCCAGCCGCCTGACCGCTTTGCTGGAGCGTGCCGCCACCGGTCGGGATGGTCAGGTCTGGAGCGACCTGTGGACGGAGCTCTATCACAACGGTTCCCTCGACGTGTCCCATCCGCTGGTACTGCCCGCGCTGACGGACATGGCGGAGGGCGACGACGCCGACACCGGGGCTGCGGCTCTCCACCTGGCCGGTGCCCTCCTCGTTCAGGCCGACCAGCGATACGAGACCCGGACACTGCGGGACCAGCGCGCACCCGAAGTCGCACGCCTGCTGGCCGCTGCGAACCGGTGGCGGCAGACCACCGCTGACCGGGACGGCTACTGCTACCTGCTGGAGACGGTTCTGAACCTGGAGGGCGACATCCAGTGGGCCGAGGACCTGATCTGGGGCATCGTCAACGAGGAGTACGAGCTTGAGTGCCCCGATCCAGACGGCTGCACGGCGCTATGGGTGATCATCGGTGAGCGGGGCTTCTTCGTCGCACCGGAGGATTACGCCCTCTCCGACGATACCGAAACCCTCCCTCTGCATCCGGCCGATCCCGGCACCCTCGACGGCCTCGGCCGCCGCCTGTACGAGCTGGCCCTGGCGGACGGCCACGAGGATGTGGCGCACGCCCTGACCTATGCTTTCGGCGAGGCAACCTGCCCGCAGTGCGAAAGACGCTTCTCCGTCGTCGGACAGCTCGCTGCTCGTTGGAGCTGAGAAGCTGATCTCTTCCTTCCAGGCGATGGCCTCAAGGGTGCGGCGATGGTCGGCCCACCGTCGTCCGCGAACCGGATCGGCCGGCATCAGCGGCTCGACCCGATCCCACATCGCATCAGTGATCACCAACCTGACAGACACATCTGATCAACTGACCAGCCCATCGAAGAGACACCGCTCTAGCCTTCCGGCGCCCACGGCCGCAGCTTCTCCGGGTTGCGGACCGCCCAGATCCGGGTGACGCGCCCGTCGGAGACGTCGAACGAGGCAACAGTCATGACGACGCCGGCACGCTGGGCCACCAGGCCCGGCATACCGTTGACCGACCGCTCCAGGAGTTCGAGGCCCAAAGCCTTATCGGCAATGGCGACCATGTACTGGGCGATGCGCACACCGCCCTCGACCGGGCGCAGGACGGTGCCGACCATGCCGCCGCCGTCGGCGGTCATCACGGCGGCCGGGTTGAGGAGACCGACGAGGGCTGCGATGTCCTTGGTCTCCCATGCCTCTTTGACGTGCCTCACCACGTCGGCCTGGCCGGTCGCCGTCACCGGAGCGCGCGCGACGCTCACACGCCGCCGGGCGGAGGCCGCCAGCTGCTTGCAGGCCGCAGGGGTCCGGCCGAGAACGTTGGCGATCTCGGCGAATGGGTACCGGAAGACGTCGTGCAGGACGAACGCCACCCGCTCGGCGGGCGTCATCGACTCCAGGACGACGAGGAAGGCCATGACCACCGACTCGTCCAGGACGATCTGGTCGGCGGGGTCTGCAGGGCCGGTGGGGTCGGCGCCGCCCGCGTGTTCCCACTCGGTGCGGTCGGGCAGCGGCTCGGGCAGCCACGCGCCGACATAGCGTTCACGGCGGGCCCGCGCGGAGCCGAGCACGTCCAGGCAGATGCGGCTGGTCACCGTCGTCAGCCAGGCGCCGGGGGACAGGATCTCCTCCTGCCGGCTTCGTGGAAGTCCGTACCAGCGTGCGTAGGCATCCTGTACGGCGTCCTCGGCCTCGGTCACCGAACCGAGCAACCGGTAAGCGACATTGATCAGTTGGCGTCGCTCGCCGGCTATCTCATCTGTGCTGGTCCCGACAGTCCCCATGCTTCCGGCCGCCCCCTCGCCTTACCTTTCGCAGGCCCGCGTCGTCGGGCTGGTGAGACCTTATAGATCTACTGCCCGAGGGCGGAAAAGGGGACTGTGACATGGCCACTGAGGTGACGACGAACGCACAGCGCAGCTTCTCGTTCCTGCAGATCGCGATCGCCCTGCAGACCCTGACCATCTTCCTTCAGGCGGTTTCCGCCGGACTGCTGCTGACCTCGTCCTACGGGGAGACTCTGCACAGTGCCGGAGCCCGTGTGATGTACGGGGCGTCGATGCTGTACGTGCTCGCGGCGGTGCTGGCGTGGAAGCCGGGCGGCGGTTCGCCCCGGCCTGTCTGGCACGCGTCAGGTTTCCTCGTACTCGCCTCGGTCCAGGTCGTGCTCGGCATCGCGCACGTCCCGTCGGTCCATCTCCCCTTGGGGGTCTTGATGTTCGGTCTGAGCGTGCTGGCGCTGGCCCGGCGCTGAGGTCCGATACGGGCCCGGGGGGGGGCGGCCCCCTGACCAAGGCGTGAGACGGGGCCGCCCAGGCCCTGTCGTCCTGTCAGTGAGCGGGGCACGACGACGTTGGAGCTCGGCGTCAGTTGGAGCCTTGTTCAGTGAGTCGTTCGGGTGAGTTCCAGTCCTCCGGCCTGACGCACGTCCGGGTCACCATGGAAAGCGGCGTGGCGCACACGGTCAGCAGCCGTAGGAGGGCCCGGTCGGCTTCGGCGCGAGGCAGGGCTGACAACACCCGCACCGCGGTTTCTGCGGCACGGCGTGCCGGGCCGTGCAGGCGCAGCCACGCCAGCACTCTCTCCTCCCGTCGGCACGCCTGAAGCCGTGCGCGGGCCATGTCGCGTCGGTGGCGCGCGTGCCGTTCGGCCCTGCTGCCGGGCGCCGCGGCGGCACTGACTGCATCCCAGCAGTGGAAGACGACCCGGTCGCGCACTCCCGCATCCGGTGCGCCGCGTGCCAGCAGGGGTGCGAGGTGGATCAGCCGGCTGCGGCCGGTATCGGTCACGGCGTCGTTGACCATCCGGGCGAGGGCCGCCAGGAGGTCATCGGTGCACGCCGGGTGGTCCGTGAAGCCGGTACCGGCCAGAAGCGAGACGTACTCCATGAGGCACATCCCGTCCGCCGGGCTCAGATGCGCGTACCGCTGGAGCACGACGGGATGTGCGCCGAAGTCATTCATCGCATGCACTTCTTTACGGTCAGGTCCCCAGTGCCAGGTGGATGAGCGCGTAGGTGGCGGCCGCGGCCAGTCCGGAGCCGGGCATGGTCAGCAGCCAGGCGGTGGCGATGTTGCGGGCCGTGCCCCAGTGCACCGCGGACAGCCGGCGGGTGGCGCCAGCGCCGAGGATCGCGGAGGTGATGGTGTGCGTGGTTGAGATCGGCGCCTGCCAGATGAACGCCGTTGCATACAGCACGCTCGCGGCGGCCGATTCGGCGGCGAAACCGCGCGGCGGGTCAAGGTGCACGATCCGCCGTCCCAGCGTGCGGATGATGCGCCAGCCGCCCGTGTACGTTCCCGCGGCCATCGAGGCGGCGACCGCCCCGATGACCCACCACGGCACGTCGAACGTGGCCTGCTGCCCAGCGGTGACCAGCGCGAGAACGATCACGCCCATCGTCTTCTGCGCGTCCTGCAGGCCGTGCCCCAGGCCCATCCCGGCCGCCGAGACGGACTGCGCGATACGGAAACCGTGCGTTGCCTTCGCCGGCTGGGCGCGCCGGAAGATCCACAGGATCGCCGTGTGTACCAGGTAGCCGAGCACGACCCCGAGCACGGGCGAGATGACCATGGGCAGGATGACCTTGTCCACCACCCCGCTCCAGTGCACGCCGCTGGCCGCAGTGAGCGCGGCGCCGACCAGCCCGCCGATCAGAGCGTGGGTGGAGGAGGTGGGCAGTCCCAGCCGCCAGGTGATCAGGTTCCAGCAGATGGCGCCGATCAGGGCGGCGAACACCACGCTCAGACCGTGGGAACTGGTCGGTGTGGCGATGATGCCCGCCCCGACCGTCTTTGCCACCCCTGTGCCCAGCGCCGCACCGGCGAAGTTCATGCATGCCGCGAGCGCCAGCGCGGCAGCCGGGGTCAGCGCACGGGTGGAGACCGATGTCGCGATCGCGTTCGCGGCATCGTGGAAGCCGTTGGTGAAGTCGAACGCCAAGGCGATGACCACCACAGCAACCAGGGCAGCCAGATTCGCGTCCATCGAGCCTGACTCCGTCCACCGAAAGTGGTGTACCCCAACATAATGAACTTCGTCCATGAACGGGGGAAGCGGCATGGCCCAGGGCGGCGGTGGCAACCGGCGGAAGGTGTCGGCCGCGGACCCGGCCGACAGGACGCCGGTGCTGGTGTTCGCCTACGAGGGCGTGCTCGACGGCTGGCGCACCGGCGACCTCACGCATCGCCCGGCCGGGGACGTCAGCATCACCGTGCCCGTCGCCGAGGCGCCTACCTCGATCGCGCTGACGGCGCCCGCGGAGGCGACCCTGAGCGGCGGTGTGGCGATCACAAGAGGCGGGTTGCCTGTTACGGCAACCCGCCTTCCATCATCGTGAGCAGTCAGCCCCGGACAATGTTTTGTGCCTGCGGGCCCTTCTGGCCCTGGCCGATGTCAAAGGTGACGTGCTCGCCCTCCGTCAGCTCACGGTAGCCGCCCCCGCCCTGGATCTCGGAGTAGTGGGCGAAGACGTCCGGGCCTCCGTCGTCCTGGGCGATGAAGCCATAACCCTTTTCGGAGTTGAACCACTTCACGGTGCCGCTGGCCATACTGCTATTCCTTCGTTCATGCCTGGGAACAGCCCTTGATCACGGGCATGTTCCGGCTCCCGTAACAAAAGAGCCACCAGCCGTTCTACCCCGCGCTGCCTGATCTACCCGGCCGGGACACACGCGCACGAGCGGCTCAAGCGCCGGGAGTACGCCAGGGCAGGTCAGACCGCCTACGCACCGTTGTGGGCCGGCTCACCTGAGAGCCGGACGCTGGCGCAAGCCCGGGGTAGGCGTCAGGGGCGTGGCGCTCCGGATAGGCCGTGTTCGGCCAGCCGGGTGGCTACTGCATCGCGCTCGAGTTGCTCCGCGCGGGCAGCTGCGGCGGCCTGCGCGGCATTGTGCTGGGCGTGGCCCACCCCACCGTACGGAGCGATGGTCCTATCGGCCGAAGATTCATACGTCGCAGTCCCAGCTTGATCGTCAGCCCGCATGCCGGGCTCGCGGCGTTGCTGTGCGGCTGCAGGTCTCGGTGGCGATCCATCCCAGTCAACTGTCACGGTGGTAGGGACTCCGAACCGGGGCACGTTTCCTATATCGGAACATATGCGGAGAAGGTGAGCGGCTACGGGTATTCCATTCGGACCGCACCTGTCGGTGCCGGGGTTGTCACCGGTGCGCGGCGTGGGTGCAGAGGCAAGCAGGGTGACCGTGCGGCTGATGCGCCTCCCCCTCGACCTGGCCGCGGGGGGCGTCGGCCAGCTGACCGGGCGCTTCGGTCGACCCCTGCCGTGGCGGGGGACGGCCCGGGACGAGCCGTCGGCAGATGGGGATCTCCCCGTGCTGTTGGTGCACGGGCTGGCGGACAGGGAATCGGTGTGCACTGCGCTGCGGCGGGGACTGGGCGGCTTCGGCGCGGGGCCCTTCGTCACAGTGAGCTATCACGCGCTCAGCCCGGACATCCGAGCGGTGGCCCGGGATCTGGGCGAGCAGGTGGAGCTGGCCAGTGCTCGCACCGCCGGGCGGGCTGTGGTCGTGATCGGGTACAGCCTGGGAGGGCTGATCGCCCGCTACTACGTGCAGCGGCTCGGCGGGGACTTGCAGGTGCCGCTGGTGATCACGCTGGCGACGCCGCACGGCGGGACTGCCGCGGCCCTGCTGGCACCACCGCATCCGCTTCTGCGCCAGCTACGGCCGGGAAGCGAGCTGCTGAGCGAGCTCGCCGAGCCGGCCGTGGGGTGCCGTACCCGGTTCGTGGCCTTCTACAGTGACCTGGACGAGGTGATCATCCCGGCCACCAGGGGTCGCATAGACCACCCAGACCTCGAGGCATGCAATGTCCTCGTGCCCGGCGTCGGGCACCTGACCCTCCCCGTGCACCAACCGGTCATCGACCAGGTGCGCTCGCTGCTCACTGCGGCCCAGCAGGCCACGTCCGCCGCAGGCCTCCCACACGGCCACACCTTCAGTGCGAACGGACAGCCCCACGGCACAGCCGAGGTTCTTCGTGACAGCGGGAGGCAAACGGAGGACCCTGAGAGGTAGCCGATAGGAACGTCAGCACGTGTGCGGACGGACAGCATGGCTCTTTCGCGTAACCCCAAGAACGCGCCGACGGTACGCCCGTATCATCCCCAGGACGAACCGGGTGTGCGAGAACTGATCGATGCCGACCGGCTGCCGGGGCAGCCGCACTGCACCCCGGAGAAGCTGGCCGCGGCGCGGCACGGTCCTGTCCCCTTCCCCCTGGCTGGCTGGACGGTACCGACTCGGCCGCGGATCAGCGTTCTGGCCGATGCCGAGGACCACCCCTACGGGATCATCGCCTACTTGTCCTGGACCGATGTACGAACCGGTCTGATCTGCTGGGTCCACGCCTACGAGGACCCGTCCGCCCTGCACACCCTGATCGGCCACGCTCTTGCCGCACTTGCCGACTGCACATGGATCGATGCGTTCGTGAGTGCTCCGCCGGGTCCCCTGGGTCCGGGCGGGCTGCCCTGCACCCGACGCGGCGCCACCCACGACGCCCTGGTGCAGACGGGCTTCACCGGCCGCTGCCAGGGCTGCTACCTGCACTGCGTGCTCCCTGCCGAGCCCCCGTCGGCCAAGCTGGTCGCCGATGTCTTCCCCTGCGACTACCCTCCGGGCCACCGCCTGATCATTCGTGAGGCCGCCGAACCGGTTGCCGAAGCCGTGGTCAGCGTGGAACCCGACCGCACCGCGACCGTCTACTGGATCGAGATCCTGCCCACCCGCCGCCACCGCGGCTTGGGCCACAAGCTGCTCAGCCAGGCCCTGGCCCTGCTGGCCGAACAGGGTGCCACCGAGGTCGCTCTCGTCCTCGACGACGCCCAGCAGTCCGCCTCCGAGAGCCGGGCCGCCACCCGTCTCTTCCGCTCCTTCGGCTTCACCCTCGTCGACCAGCTGTGGACCTACCAGCACCAACGCCCCCAAGCCCCGCGGCCCGGCGCGTGAGCCCGACGGGTGAAACGGCAAGGAGTGCGGTGAATCCTCCTGCTTCAGTTGGGGGGAGAGGCCAAGCCGTCGTAGCCGGGCCAGGGCTCGGGCCCGGCTAGCTAGTCCGCGATCCTGCTCAGGACCCGCTGGCGGTGCTGGTGCTGTCGTTCGTACTCCAGCACCTGCCGGACGACGTCGTCAGATACATCGTGCAGGTGCATCCTGATGCGTTCCGGGTCCATGGCGTCGTAGTCGGCTCAGGGCTCAGCTGGGCTCAGACGCTCGATGGCGTTCAGTACCTCGGGGCGGCCCGCGTGTGCGCGTTCGTAGCCCTCGATCACGGTCAACTCCGTCTGGGACAGATCGCGCAGGCGCTGCTGGATCTCCGTGACGTCGAGCCGGCTGAGGCCGGGGATGGGTAGAGCCTCCTCGCGGGTCATCGCGCCCTGCACCTTCTCGGCCACACGGGTGACGGCGGGCATCTCCCGCCAGGCTTCCTCGGCCGTGCTTCTCATCCGTCCGGTGATCCTTTGGAGCACTGCCCGCAGCTCGGCCGTGGCCGCCTGCATCCTGCGCTTGATCGCCTGCAGCAGGATGCCGCCTTCGGCGGCTTCTCCCCACGGCGGACGGGGACCTTCCGCCACAGCCCTGGTCCGTCGGGCGAGGTTCTCCTCGCTGGTCTCCAGCAGTACCTCGTTCTGCCGGCTGAGCATGGCGAGCAGCTCGGCGGTCTCCTGGTCGTTGAGCCGTTCGGCGATGTCCTTGCCTGCCTGGCAGCTTGCCAGGGCCCGGGCTGCGGCCGTGTACTGGCCCTCGGCGGCCCTCAGCAGCCGGTGCTCATCGGCCGGCCTCTTACCGCGCACGATCTCCGTCACGGCCGACATCCCCGCCTCGAGCGGAAGTACGCTCGCCCGCACGGCGCCGCGGGTCACCATCCCCATCAGCTGCCCGGAGGCCGACAGCAGCCCACGGGGCGGGCGCATTTCGCGCACCCGGGCCTCGATCCGCCCGAGGTGGTACTCCGCCTCGATCGCTTGGCTTTCGAGTCGTTGCCGGTCGGCGCCCGGCGGGGTGATGGCCGCATCCGTCCGGAATCGGCCGATGACCGCGGTGTGGGCGTCACGGGCGTCCTCCAGTGCTGGTATCAGCACATCCGTCTTCGCTGCCATGTGGTGCTCCTGAGCTCGGGGCGGCACGGCTGCCGCGCACGACGAAAAGCGCCCGCCGTCCCTCGCTTCGGCCGGGCAACCGGAACCCATCCTGCGGAAGGCTGCCGAAGATCGCCTGGCGAGCCAGTCACCCGTGAGTTCGCCCGGTGGGCCGTTGCTGCGCGGCGCGACCACTGCGGTTGAGCGTTGGCATGTCGCCGCAGAACGGCATCGGCTCCCGGGGACCGTGCCCGACCGGCGCCCACCGCTACCGTTCGAAGCCCCAGGCATGTTTCGACCGTGGTCTTGGGCTTGAGCCGGGCTGTGTGATCCGCCCGGCTGCCGGACGACCGGCAGCCTCGCGGGGGCCGAGACGTGAGGTCGCCCTGCCGCTCGGCGGCGCGGACCGGGCTGGGCGCAGCGCAGCCGCCTGGTTGCGGTTCGAGCCAAACCACGGAGAACTCGGCCGATTTGACGGTGCGACAAGAAGTTTCTTTCAGCGTGCACACACCTTGACCTGACGGATTTTCGCTCACTAGTTTTCGATCATTGAGCGTTCGGCAGCCACCCCCCGTCATACCCAGCCCCATTCTGGGAGGCACTCATGTGCAACGCTTGCTGCCCGATCCCGCCTGGTCCCCGTATCGACCGGGCCCAGTTCCTCAAGCTGCTCGGCGCCGGTGCCGCAGCAGCGGCCGCGCCGGCGGCGTTCGCGGGAACAGCGGCCGCCGCGACTCGCAGTGCGGCCACGGAGGGCGGTGCCCTGGTCGTGGACAACATACGCGGATACACCATCGCCGACGGCCGCCTGCGCCGCTTCTCCCGCATGCTCGTCACCCCCGGCGGCAAGGTCGCCGCCCTCGACCCGGGCGCGGCGCGCGGCGCCCGCCGTATCGACGGCCGGGGACGCGTACTCCTGCCCGGCCTGCACGACGCCCACGGGCACCTCTGGGGCCTCGGAGCGCTCGCCGTCCAGCTCGACCTCACGGGGACGAAGTCCCTGCAGGAGGCTGTGGACCGGCTCGCCGCCTACGCCACGGCGCACCCGGAGATGACCTGGATCCAGGGCCGGGGCTGGAACGAGGTGATCTGGGGTCTGGGGAGGTTGCCCACCGCCCGTGACCTGGATGCCGTGGTCTCCGACCGCCCCGTATGGCTGGTGCGGGTCGACGGCCACGCGGGCGTGGCCAACACCAAGGCGCTGCAGATTGCGGGCGTCACCGCCGACACCCCCGACCCGTCAGGCGGCCACGTCGAGCGCGATGCATCCGGCAACCCGACAGGCGTACTGGTCGACGCGGCAAAGGCGTTCGTCACCTCCAAGCTGCCCGCACCCACCTTGGACGATGTCCGGATGCGTGCCCTGGCCGCACAGACACGGCTGGGCGCCGTCGGTCTCACCTCCGTCTCGGACGCCGGCACGAGCGCGGACGGCGTCGTGGTCCTGCGACAACTCGCCGACGAGGGGCGGCTCACCCTCCGGGTGAACGCGTTCCTCGACTTCGACGCCTTCACCGAGGTCGGTGCGGACGCCCGTACCGACTCCTACGCGCACGACATGCTGCGCGTGCGCACGGTCAAGCTGTACATCGACGGCGCTCTGGGCAGCCACGGCGCGGCCCTGATCGCGCCGTACAGCGACATGCCCTCGACCAAGGGGCTGCTCCAGATGGAGCCCGCCGAACTGAACCGGCGGGTGGAGCGGGTCCTGAGCGGCGGCTACCAGGTCGCGGTGCACGCCATCGGAGACCTGGGCAACCGCGTCGTGCTGGACGCCTACGAGAACGGGTTCCGCACCGTGGGGGACCAGAAGCTGCGCCACCGCATCGAACACGCGCAGGTCGTCGCGCTGGACGACATCCCTCGCTTCAAGCGGCTGGGGATCACCGCCTCCATGCAGCCGGTGCATGCCACCGACGACATGAACATGGCCGAGACTCGTATCGGCGCCGAGCGCATCAAGGGCGCGTACGCCTGGCGCACGATGCTCGGCCAGGGGACGGTCGTCGCGTCCGGCTCGGACTTCCCGGTGTCGTCCTCGAACCCGTTCGACGGCCTGCACGCCGCGGTCACCCGCACCGACCGCGACGGCAGTCCGACGGGCGGGTGGTACGCGCAGCAGGCGATGACCCCGGTCGAGGCGCTGCGGTCCTTCACGCTCGACGCGGCGTACGCAGCCCACCAGGAGAAGGCCCTCGGCAGCCTCGAGCCCGGCAAGTGGGCTGACTTCATCCTTGTCGACACGGACCCGTTCGACCTGCCGAGCGGACGTGCGCTGTGGCAGACGAATGTCCTCCAGACGTGGGTCGCGGGCCGCCGGGTCGGGGAGTACGGCGCGCTGTGACGGACGGATGAGATCCTGCCCCTGCCCTTCCTCCGGTCTGCCTCTCCATGGACCCTCGCCAACAGGGGACAACCCCGAGGCCGCCCGCACAGTGAGTGCGGGCGGCCTCGGGCAGCCTTTGACGAGGACCTTCCAGTCGAGGCCCGGCGCGGCGAGCGAGATCCGCGGCTTGCCGAGGCGCCATCCGCCAGTGAGGAGACGCAGTTGGCGGACTGGGCTACGGTCAGGCAGAGGAAGCGCAGGACGGTGCGGTCCACCCATTCCTGTCGTACGGCCACACGGTCCGTGGGCGCGCTGCTCACGTATGCCAGGTCGGTGCGGAGCGAGTCCCACCCTGAGGGCGCCGGGTTCAGGTCCTTGCTGAGGACGGGGCTGGGGGAGGAGGCGGGTTCGGTGACGTACTGGTGCAGCTCGGCCTGGTAGGCGTGCCCTCGGCTCCGTCCCGAACACCGCCGCCTACGCCGTCGCAGGCGCCCGCGCCTCCGTACCGACCTCCCCGGTCTTCCCCCTCGCGATGGCCTGCATCATGGTCCCGGCCCTGCTGGGCACGGCGGTCACCTGGCACAAGCGCCACCACTGCGGCGTGGCTGACGACAGCCGCTGCGCGCGAGCCGGTTCGGGCTTCCTTGGCACGCGTCCGGACGTCCACACCCACCGTGTCGTCAAGAGCGCGTGGCGATTTGTGAAGCAGCTGTTCGCGGTCCCGTCACTTGCGGGCGCTACCTTGCCCCTCGACGCACCTGATCACCAAGCACGGCGGACCGGTGTGTCCATCGCCATTTCCCGATCAGCCCTTGGACTCCGTACCTCCATGTCTTGGTTTGAATCCCTCGTCCTCGGACTCGTCCAGGGGCTGACCGAATTCCTCCCCGTCTCCTCCAGCGCGCATCTGCGGCTGACGGCGGCCTTCTCCGGATGGCAGGACCCCGGCGCCGCCTTCACGGCGATCACTCAGATCGGCACGGAGGCGGCGGTGCTGATCTACTTCCGCAAGGACATCGGTCGGATCCTGTCGGCCTGGGCCCGTTCGCTGGGGAGCAGGGCGATGCGCCGCGATCCGGACGCCCGCATGGGCTGGTTGGTGATCGTCGGATCCATACCGATCGGCGTGCTCGGGCTGACCCTCAAGGACCAGATCGAGGGGCCGTTCCGCGATCTGCGGGTGACCGCGACCATGCTGGTCGTCGTCGGCGTGGTCATCGGCATCGCCGACCGGCTGGCGGCGCGCGACGAGAAGGGCGGCCGGCACCGGGCGCCCAAGCAGGGCAAGGTGCTGCAGGACCTGGGCGTCAAGGACGGCCTCATCTACGGCTTTTGCCAGGCCATGGCCCTGATCCCGGGTGTCTCCCGCTCGGGCGCCACCATCAGCGGCGGGCTGTTCATGGGCTACCGGCGCGAGGCGGCGGCCCGTTACTCCTTCCTGTTGGCCATTCCCGCCGTACTCGCCTCCGGCGTCTTCGAGTTGAAGGACGCGATGGAGAGCGACCACGTAGCGTGGGGGCCGACGCTGTTCGCCACGGGGGTCGCCTTCGTCTCCGGATACGCCGTCATAGCCTGGTTCATGAAGTACATCTCCACCAAGAGCTTCATGCCGTTCGTCTGGTACCGGATCGCCCTCGGCATCGTCATCATCGGGCTGGTCATGGCCGGTGTCCTCAGCCCGCACGCGGCCGAATCGGCGGGCTGACCGCACGGCGGCGCCGGTCTCCGCCGAGTGACCGACCGCCCGGTGCGGCGGCGGGTGTGGCTGCGGGTGACCGAGCCCATATGACCGCTGTAGCCGTCGTGGTTGCTTTCTTCGGAGGTGCGTACGGACCGGTGCGGCCGGTCGCGTGCGTGCTGGCGACCGTGCCCGTGTTGACGGCGGAGACACGCACGGGCCTTGTGAGCCACAGCTGATGCTCACGACGGCCTGAACATCCAGCACATAGGTCGCCGGGGATGCAGCCGGGCGGGCGGCGGACACCGACTCCAGCGCGGCCCGGCGCCGCCGGTACGGCCGACTTCGATGCCGACGACCGGATCACGAACATCCACAATGTGGCCATCACCCTTCGGTCGGCCCGACCGTCGGTGCGCATACTTCTCCCTCAACCACCGACGACCTCGGACGCCGCCAGCTCTGCCGAGGAAAGCGCCATGCGACGAAGCATCAGCACCAGCGTCGCCATGAAACGGTCTATCGAATCCCCCAGATCCCAGTCCATCACGGCTTCCACATGGGTGAGCCGACTCGCAACCGTGCTGTGATGGACGTGCAGTTCGGCGGCGGTTCGCCGCAGTGAGCCGTAGACACAGAACGCCTCGAGTGTGTCCACGTCCTGGGCACCGGCCGCGGACGCGGCAAGGGAATTGATCCGTGCGACACCCCGGGTCTCGAGCAGGCGTTCAAGGGGAACGTCGGCGAGCAGCTCCAATGGGCCGAGCCGCCCGAACTCCACCGCACGCTGTCCGTACACGGTGGACGACGCGAACCGCAGCGCCCGGCGGGCCTGCATCCACGACGTGGGTGCAGCGTGGACGCTCACACGCTCCCCGATGCCGACCCATGGTCCGCGACCACCACTGGAGCGCGGTGATGCCGGGTGTTCGGCGACGATCGCTGCGTGCAGAATGTCGCAGAGTCGTCGACTTTCGAGGGGCGCCTGCATCAGAATCGCGGTCGGGTTCCCGATCGTGACCGAGCGGACGAAGCGACCCGGGCAAGTACGTTCGAGCAGCTCCACGACAGGGCCTACGTCCTCCGTATATATGGCCAGCACCCGCACATCCTTTGCAGGGTCGAGCCCCAACAACTCGACAGCCCGGACACGATCCTCCCGTCGCTCCTTGTCGGACAGGATCACCTCGATCATCGCCGGATCGCCCAAGCGCAGATCGGTTCTCGACATCGACGTAACGTCCACCATGCGCAGCGTGTGCCGCAGTCGGTCCAGCAGGACCGGGTCCAGGGCGTGATCGGCTCCGGTACGTTCGAGCCATACCTCGAGATCTGGCCCCACCGGGGTGTTTGGGTCCCTGCTGTCGAGCAGATCGCCCAGCGCGCCGTACCGGATGACGGCGCCCGAGGGCCAACGGCTGCCGACGCTGCACTCCGCGAGTACGGCCGAGGATCGGACGACGGTGTCCGCGTCCGCCGCGGATTCTCCGAGTTTGTCGAAGTACGAGATGATCCGCATCAGCGATGCCGAGTCGGGTCCTAGTTCGGACATCCGCAGCTGCTCATGCCTCATCTCTGACCTGCTTCCTCATGACCGTCCGGCAACGTCGTTGATCCGCCCAGCCGCGGGATCCCAGCTGGTCATCGGTCCTGGGCAGGAGGCAACTCGGGGCGTGGGGGCAGCATAGTGAGCCCTTTTCCTCCTGAGTAGCGGTCGACCTCGATGGCCCGCGCGCTGCGTGGCGAGGTCCTCTCCTTGGTCGAGGGGGGCGCGCCCGCAGGTATGCCGAGGTCGACGGTGCTCGTGGCGTCCATGTACAGCTGAAGCGCGAGGGCGGCACGGTCGTCAGGCGCACGGTCGAGCGCCTTATGCGCGAGCACGGCCTGCGCGGGGTGATCCAGAGGCTGCGTCGGCGGGCCGTTCTTGGCCTACCGGAAGCGCCGCCCGCCGGCATCCAGCTACCCGACGAGAGTCGGGTGCGCCCTCGAAATCTGCCGACGACTGTCTGCTGTGAGTCCAATGCGGGCCGGTCACAATTGAGCTCAGAGGTCGGATCAGCAGAGAGATATCACGAGCTACGACGAGGGCCTCGTCCCCGGCCGATCCATACAGGATGACGAATCACGTGGATGGTCGGGTACGAAACACCCATCCCTATTACAGAATGGGAGCTTATTTCATGCCCGTTATCGACCCGAATCACACCTGGACGCTCCTTGAGGAGCGTCTGGCCGTCACGACAAACGAACGGCACCGGGTAGTACTGAAAGCGGTCATCGAACATATGAAGGCCGAGGCAGCGGCGGACCTCGACCGACTGATGGCGACCCTGAGCTCCACACCCGCGTACCATTTCTGGTACGAGGGAAACGACGTCGGACCGAAAGGTACCGACGGCGTGCGAACGTACTACTCGGACTTCGTCGCGTCCCGGAGCAACGTCCTTGAGTACACCCTCGACCGCCTGGTTCTCGACGATCACTGCCTGGTTACCGAGGGGTTCTTGAAGCAGATCTATCCCAGCACGTACGCGGCGCAGCTCGGATTCCCGGTCGACGACGAGTCCGCTGACTACCTGATCGTGCACCGGCAGCTACTGCTGTGGCCAGTCGACGGGAACGGAATGATTCAAGGTGAGGATTCCTACGGCACGGGACCGACGAGCATCACGAAGCTGTCGTTCGAGGAGCTCCCGCAACAATACATCGATCTCGTTCACAGTTCTGTCGGCTGACCTCGGTCGAATCGGTACTGGGATGGGGAATGAGGGGTTGTCAACTTAACGGATCCGGCTCAGATCCGGTGGTTGCCGAGCGTGAGTGTGCTCGTTGACAAGCTGTGCGCGATGTCAGCCTCGATCTTGCATGAGGGTTCGTCAGCTTGCCGACGGACCCTTTCTGCTCCTTCAGAGCGGAAATTCCTGCTTGCGGGCATGCCGGCTGGCCCGGCTGTCGCGTCGGGTGAGCACCGGGTTCCACGGCTCCGGCGGGGTGGTGCTGCGCGGCGCCGTGCAGGGCAGGTTGCGCAGGCCGGTGGCCCGCGTTCGCCGCCCTGTGGGCCGACCATGAAGTTGACGTTCCCTGCAACGACGACAAGCGCATCGTCCACCCGCGGCACCCGGCACCGAGGACCACGACAAGCTCCGGCTGCTGGCCATGCTCGGAAGCCAGTCCCCGGCCACGTGATCAGGAGGCTCCCGAGCCGCTCTCGATGGTGGCTTCCCCTCCTCGTGGGCCACGTCGTATGCCACGGCGAAACTCCAGGGGACGCCGAGGAGGAGGACCAGAGCCAGGCCGAGGACAAGCGGTGCCGGGCGTGCGGCGCCGAGGGCCAGGCACGCGGCGGCCACGACGGCGCACAGGCGGGCCAGCGGCCGATAGAGCCCACGCTTCTGGCCCCAGACCTGCAGGGAGGTCGTCAGCAGCACCGTTGTGGCGAGTACGGTGGCCGCGCCGCCGCAGAGCACCCAGGCCGTCGTGGTGGGAGTCCGGCTGTCGTGGGCGTGTTCGACGAGTCCGACCATCGCGGTACCCATGGCCGCGACCGCGGCCGTGAGCGGCAGGTGAGCGAGCATCCACCACACCGTGCTCGCGCGTGCGGGCCTCGGCGGTCGGTGACCGGCGAAGTCGAAGTAGGTCCACCAGGCGCCGAAACCGACGACGACGGCGACGAGCCCAACGGCAAGGGTGAGCGCGTTGGCCGGCCTGCCGGCAAGTCCGCTGACCACACCGGTCACGGTCTCGCCGAGCACGATGATGATGAGCAGCCCGAACCGCTCGGTGAGCGCGGGCGTCACCGTGACCGCGTTCTCCCGTATCGGGATGACCGTGCCGAGCATGACCGCGAACCCGGCCAGGTAGGCGCCCGCCAGCAGGCCCCACGCCAGCACACGGGCACCCGCGGGCAGGGCGGCGCTCGCGGCCAGGACAACCGCGAAGGCGGCCGTCCCGGCCACGAACAGCCTGCTGGAACGGCGGAACTCGGGGCTGTCCCCACGTGTGGCAAGCAGCCACAGCACGGCCAACACCGCGAACAGCACACCCGCGTCGACCGCGAACGCCGCCCCGCGCGCGCCGCCCGCCTCGGGAATGAACGAGCCCAGCGGGACCAGCACCAGGATCTGCAGAAGGAACATGATCCGGCTGCGCGCGTCGTCGTGTCCGTGCACTTCGTGGTGCAGGCTGCCATTGAGCCAGGCGATCCACACCAGAGCGAACACCGCGGCGAACTCGCCCAGTCCGTGCCAGGTCAGGTGCCCGGCCAGGTGATGGGCGGCCTGGGCGACCAACACCACCACGACCAGGTCGTAGAACAGTTCGAGTGGACCGACCACCCGCTCGGGCAGCCGTTCCCCGTGCGGGCGCGGGGGTTGCCAGAGCCGGCGGCGCAGCCTGGCGTGGTGCTGCTGTCGCGAGGTCATCCACGCAGCATAGAACCCGTCGGACCTGCCGGTTTTGTCATTCTGCTGGCCAAGGCCCAGGGGTGCGGGTCACCCACGGGGACATCGCCGCGCCGGGGGTGATCGTCCAGTTCGCGATGCCGAACTCCGCAATGACGCAGGAGAGCTGCTCCTTCAACTGGGCCAGGCGCCGGCCCTTCGCCTCCACCGAGGCGTGGACCCCCTCGGAGACCGCGGGCAGCACCCGGGCCTCGGTCTGAGCTACGCAAGCGAGCTGGGGCGGAACAAGGGCGGCGGGATGCAGCCCGGCGCTACTCGCACTTCTCCCCGCTGCACGCCCCGGCGGGCAGGTGAGTGTCTGCCCAGCGGCGGAGCTCTTCGAGCGCGGGGCGCATCGCGAGCCCGGCTTCCGTGAGGTGGTAGGCGACACGCAGCGGGGGGCCCGAGTAGACCTCGCGTATGACCAGGCCGGCTACCTGGAGTTCGGTGAGCCTGTCGGAGAGCACGCGGTCGCTGATCCCGGGGATCGCACGACGCAGGTCTGCGAAGTGGACCGGGCCCGCCATCAGCGAGGCGACGACGATGCCGGTCCACCGCTTTCCGAACAGCTTGAAGACGCGCTCGACCGAGGCGTCCACCCCCGCGCACATCTCCGCCCCGTGGACGGCCACCGTCGTTGCCGCCTCGCCTGTCTCCGCCATGGCTCCAGTCTACCGTGACTTGCCAAGGGGCTAAGAAAATGTAAGCTACTACAGGAAAGATACCGACTGTGAGTTCATCACCTGCTTACGTTGAATTAGGAGACCTGTCATGGCCACCCTGCTGCACATCGACTCTTCCGCCTTGCCCATGGGCTCCGCCTCCCGCGAGGTGACCGAGACCTTCCGGAAGAACTGGCTCGCCCAGCACCCGGAGGGGACGGTGGTCTACCGCGACCTGGCCGCCGAGCCGCTCCCGCATCTGACCGCGGCCGGCATCACGGCCGGCTTCTCCGACCCGGACACCCACGACGAGGCACAGCGCACCGCGTGGGCCGTACGCGATCAGCTCGTCGCCGAACTGGAGGCCGCCGACGTCGTGCTGATCGGCGCTCCGATGTACAACATGTCGATCCCCTCCACTCTCAAGGCCTGGCTGGACCACGTGATCGTCATGGGTCGCACCGCCGGAGAGACCAGCACGGTGGCGGGCAAGCCCGTCGTGGTGGTCGCCTCGCGTGGCGGCGCCTACGGCCCCGGCACCCCGCGCGAGGGCATGGACTTCGCCGCGCCCTACCTGGAGAAGGTCCTCACGACCCTGCTGCACCTGGACGTGCACGTGATCACACCGGAGCTGACCCTGGCCAAGGTCAACCCGGCGATGTCCGAACTGATCCCCCTGGCCGACGCCTCGAGCGAACAGGCCCACGCCCAGGCGGCAGACAAGGCGAAGGAACTGGCCGCAGCCTGACAAAGGTGCGCCGACGTCTGGTACACCGAGAACGGCAAGGTCAAGGTGTTCAACTGCTGCGCCAGCATGAACGTGATGCTGGCGCAGCTCGGGGTGCAGCCCGACTGCGTCGGCGGCGTCGCCGCATCGGAGGCCGCCGCAGCCGGCTGACGCACCCGATCGATCGCAAGGACACCGAGTAGCCCCGACCGCGAGCCGACCACGGCGGCGCGCAGCTCGACCACGTGGGCCGCGATCGCGCTGATGGCCCGCCGTCTCACCCGCTCACTCGGGAAGTCCGCCGCCGTTCTCGACTTGGTCGGCCGGAGTCGACACCCCCTCGTCTCCGAAGAAGGCCAGGAGCCGCCTGTCGTGACAGGCCGCTTACCGGCACAGCGTCGTCAATCACCCGTGTCAACGCCGTCGGACCGAACCGAACCAGGCCGGACGTCGGCGTCCAGAGGCCGCGGGAACGTGCGGTCGTCTCAGCCCTGACCGCGCCCGTCTGGCACTTGGGGCAAAGTTCGTGTCCGCCCTCGTCATTGACCACGCTCCCTCACCCCGGCACTCCAGGTTCGGGGCGAGTGCGGCCAGAACCTCGATGGCCTTGACCACGCGTTGCTGGCGCTGGCCCACCTGCGGCGCGGGCTCACCTACGCTCAGCTCGCCGCCGGTTTTGGTGTCGGCACCATCACCGCAGCCTCGTCCGCGTCGGCGAGAACACGCGTAACAGGCGCGGCCGCTGATGTCGTACAGCAACGCGCCGTTGCCGCAGCACGGCGCGATCCCGTTTTTAAGTTAATTAGCAATTAATGTTGACAGGCTTGGGGGGCCTGGGCACAGTTTCCGCCGTGGCACCGCCGCCCGGCAGACCGGAGTGGGGTGCCCCGTACCCCCAACTCTCGGGAGAATTCAGTGGCTTCGCATCGTGCAGGGATGGCGCGTGTGCGGCGGACCGCGGCGGCGCTCGGCGCCGTGGCGCTGGTCGGGTCGGTGGCTCCGGCGGCACACGCCGCGGAGGACCAGGGTGCGCCGCAGTATTACGACAGCGGCCTCGCCCCCACGCCGTACATGGGATGGAACACCTACTACGGGCTCGGCGCCCCGACGGAGGACCAGGTCAAGAAGGTCGCCGACTACCTCGTCAGCAGCGGGCTGCGCGACAGCGGCTACGACATCGTCTGGCTGGACGGAGGTTGGCAGGCCGACCAGCCGCCTGACCCGAAGACGGGCCGGCTCGTGGCCAACCCCACGCGCTTCCCCTCCGGCATCCCCTCGCTGGTGACGTACCTTCACCAACGCGGCCTCAAGGCCGGCATCTACACCGACGCGGGCGAGTACGACGGTGGCACGTGGTGCGGGCTCGGCAGCCGCGGCCACTATGAGCAGGACGCCCGCCAGTTCGCCGGGTGGAAGGTCGACGCCATCAAGGTGGACTTCCTGTGCGGCATCGGCGCCGGGCTCGACCCGGGCCCGGCTTTCAAGGAGTTCAGCGACGCCGTCGCCAAGTCCGGGCGGAAGATGCTGCTCAACCTGTGCAACCCGCTCACCGACGACTGGGGCATGCCGCACACCCCCGAGCAGGACGCGCACAACACCTTCGTCTATGGCCCGACGACCGCCGACTCCTGGCGCACCGGCACCGACATCGCCTGGGGCACCCCGACGGCGGGGGAGTGGCCGAACGTCCTGCGCAACATGGACGCCAACGCCTGGCACCCCGAGGCCCAGGGCCCCGGGCACTGGAACGACCCGGACTACCTCATCCCGATGCGCAAGCTCGCCGAGGGCGGCTACGAGCTGACGGAGGAGGAGTCCACCACGCAGTTCGTGATGTGGGCCGAGATGGCCTCGCCGCTGGTGCTCGGCAGTGACCCGCGCACCCTGCCGAAATCGATGATCGACACTCTGCGCAACCCCGAGATCATCGCCGTCGACCAGGACCCGCTGGGCATCCAGGGCGCTCGCGTGGCGACAGACTCCGTCGGCGACGTCTACAGCAAGGTGCTCAAGGGTGCGGGCAAGCGCGCAGTCGTCCTGCTCAACCGCTCCGATCGGGCGCAGGATCGCACGGTGGCCTTCGCCGACACCGGGCTGGCCGGCACAGTCGCGGTGCGTGACCTGCGGGCCCGCACCTCGCGCGGCACCTTCAGCGGCTCGTACATCGTACGCGTCCCCGCGCACGGCACCGCCTTCCTCAAGCTGACCGGCACGGACGACGCCCCGGGCGCGCAACTTCCCGGCCGCTCCTCGGCGAGCCCGGCGCTGGTGCAGGTCGGTGACACCCTGACCGCCTTCACCCGGGGCACGGACGGAACCCTGCGCACGCAGACCGCGCGCGGCGGTGACTGGTCCAAGGCCGGGACCACCGAGCTGGGCGGCCCGACGCAGGGTCGCATCCTCGGCCAGCCGGCCGCGTACGCCTCCGCCGGCGGCCGCATCGACGTCTTCGTCCGCGGCACCGACGACACCGCCTATCGGCGCGTGTACGCGAACGGGCAGTGGGGCCGTTGGCAGAACCTGGGCGGCACGCTGACGGACGCGCCGACCGCGGCCTTCTCCGGGCCGGACGACTGGACGCTCTTCGCGCGTGGCGCGGACGGCAATCTGTGGTCCCGCGGCCCGGCCTCCGGCTGGATCTCGCTGGGCGCGCCGCAGGACCGTCCGTTCTACGGGCGCCCGTCGGCCGTCGTGGACGACGCCGGGCGGCTGCACGTGGCCGTGCGCACCGCCGACGACGCGGTGTGGTGGCGGTCCCGTGACACCTCCGGCAAGTGGTCGGACTGGACGGCCCTGGGCGGCACGATCAGCGGCAGCCCGACACTGGTGGCCTCCGGCGGCACGGTGCACCTGTACGCCCGTGCCGGTGACTACACACTCTGGACGCGCAACTGGACCGCGTCCGGCGGCTGGGCCGGCTGGAGCAAGAACAACGCCTTCGTCAGCGGTGTCTTCGACGGCGCTCTCGGCGGCGTCGCAGGACCCGACGGCGGCGTGCTCGTCGCCTTCCGCGGGGTGGACGGCCGCGTCCACCAGACCGCGCTCTGAGCCCCGCGATCACCCCACTCCACCCTGCTTCACCTGCCTCAACCCGTACCACCACCCGGCACCAACAGGTGTGCCTCCGGGCCCTGTTCGGCCGGAGGCACACCCTCCGAGAAATAAATTAGTAATTAATCTTGACGGTATACGGATCTCTGCGACAGGCTGTGCCTGCCGCGCCCGGGGCCGGGCCGTCAGGGGGCCTCAGCTCCGTTCCATGGGCACTTAGGGAGTGCACAGATGACCGCCTTCAACTCCACCCGCCGCAGGTTCCTCGTAGGAGCGGGCGCAGTCGGCGCCGGCGCGCTGCTCAGTAGCTGCGTCACCCAGAGCCCGTCCGCCTCCGGAGGAAAGTCCGGCGGCCCGGTGACCCTGCAGTCCAACCTCTCCTCCCCGCAGGCGAAGACCGCGATGCAGGCGATCGTCGCCGCCTTCGACAAGCGCGGCGACGCCAAGGCGGAGCTCAACACCGTCGCGTCGGAGACGTTCCGCACCCAGCTGCCGACCTACCTCACCTCGGCCAACCCGCCGGACGTGTACACCTGGTACCCCGGCTCCGTCGCCGAGTCGTACGCCAAGAAGGACCTGCTCCTCGGCCTCGACGACATCTGGGAGAAGCCCGAGCTCTCCGGCTACTCCGACGCGCTGAAGAAGCTGTGCACCTCGGCCTCCAGCGGCAAGAAGGTCTTCGTGCCCACCAGCTACTACTGGTGGGGCATGTTCTACCGGAAGTCCAACTTCGCGAAGTGGGGCGTGCAGGAGCCCAAGACCTGGGACGAGTTCCTCGACCTGTGCGACAAGCTGAAGAGCAAGGGCGTCGCCCCGATCGGCCTCGGCGCCGGCGGCGACACCCCATGGGTCGCCTCCGCCTGGTTCGACTACCTCGACATCCGCGTCAACGGCGCCACGTATCACCGCGAACTCCTCGCGGGCAAGCACCGCTTCGACGACCCCGAGGTCCGCAAGGTCTTCGACAAGTGGGACGAGGTCCACCCGTACTTCGATCCCAACGGCACGGCGATCCCCTTCCAGGACGCCACCACCGCCCTCCTTCAGGGCCGCACCGGCATGATGCTCATAGGCACCTTCTTCGCCGACGCCGCCCCCAAGGATGCCTTGGGCGACCTGGACTTCTTCCAGTTCCCCATCATCGACCCGAAGGTGCCGGTCGCCGAGGAGGCGCCGACCGACGGTTACTTCGCCAGCGCCCGCACCAAGCGTGCCGACGACGTGAAGGAACTGCTGCGTTACCTGGCCACCGCCGAGGCGCAGGAGCTCTACCTCAAGAGCTCGTCCGGCACGACGCTGCCCACACACCCCGACGCCAAGGACGCCGGCACACCGCTGGTCCTCAAGGGCCGCAAGCTCATCGAGGGCGCCGCCGACCTGACGCAGTTCTTCAACCGCGACTCCAGCGACGCCCTCCAGCCGACCGCCGACACGGCGCTGGTGCACTACCTGGCCAAGCCCAAGGAGATCGGCTCGATCCTCACCACGTGGCAGCGCAGCGCACAGAAGATCTGGAGCCAGTGACGATGGCGCTGATCGGCTCCGCACGACGGTCCAGGGCCACGCGGGTGCCCCCGGTGGTCCTGGCCTTCGTCCTCGTCCCGCTGCTCGCCGAGGCGTTCTGGGTCTTCTGGCCGGCCCTCCAGGGCTTCTACCTTTCCCTGACGTCCTGGGACGGCCTGTCGGCACCGACGTTCGTCGGCCTCGGCAACTTCAGCGAGATGCTGCACGACGCGGTCTTCCGCACCGCCGCGATCAACACGGTGCTGTGGCTGCTGCTCTTCGGCGGGCTCTCCGCCGCCCTGGGCCTCGGTGCCGCGCTGCTGCTCCAGCAGGAGCGGCGCGGCATCGGGCTCTACCGGGCGGCGCTCTTCCTGCCGGTGGTCTTCTCGCTGGTCGCCACGGCGCTGGTGTGGCAGGCCATGTACCAGCCGGACGGCCTGATCAACAATGTCCTTGAGGCCATCGGCCTCGGCGGCTGGAAGCATGCCTGGCTCGCCGACCAGGACACCGCCTTCTACGCGGTGATCGTGCCCGCGCTGTGGCGCCAGGTCGGCTACGTGATGGTGCTGTACCTGGCCGGCCTCAAGGGCATCGACCTCGCGCTGTACGAGGCGGCCAAGGTCGACGGCGCGAGCCGCTGGCAGCAGTTCCGGCACATCACGCTGCCGCAACTGCGCAGCGTCAACGCGGTCGTCCTGTCGGTGATCGTCATCGACTCGCTGCGCTCGTTCGACGTGGTGTGGGCGCTCACCCGCGGCGGCCCGTACCACTCCTCCGAACTGCTGAGCACCTACATGTACTCCACCGCGTTCCAGTCCCTGCGCCTGGGATACGGCTCCGCGCTCGCCGTCGTCATCTTCGTGCTGGCCTTCGGCGTCATCGTGAGCTACCTCGTGCGCGCCTTCCGGGAGGCCGACTGATGACCGCCACCCGCACCACAGCGCACGTCAAGGACACTGAGGGCGCGTCGGGTCAGGTCGGCCCCGCCGAGGTCGCGGTGCCCCGCCGCCCCGTGCTGCGCGGCCGCGCCCTGCGCACGACCGGCTTCCACCTGACCGCCGGCCTGCTGTCCGCGCTGTGGCTGCTGCCGATCGTCCTCGTGCTCGTCACCAGCACCCGGACGTTCGACGACATCGCCGCGCACGGCGTCGGCAGCCGGCCGCACTCCTTCACCCTCGACAGCTTCCGGCAGGCGTGGGTGGACGGCGGCCAGCAGCGCGCCCTCATCAACAGCATGCTGGTCACCGTCCCCACCGTCCTGCTCTCGCTCGGCCTCGCGTCCATGGCCGCCTTCGCGCTCAGCCGCTACGCCCTGCCCTTCCGGCGCGTCCTGCTGCTGCTCATGCTCGGCGGCAACCTGCTGCCCCCGCAGATCCTGCTGATCCCGGTCTCCAAGCTCAGCGAACTGCTCGGCATCTACGACCAGTTGTACGCCCTGATCGGCGTGCAGGTCGGCTTCGGCGTCGGCTTCTACGTCTTCGTCCTGCACGGCTTCATGAGGTCGATCCCCGGAGAGATCCAGCAGGCCGCCGTCATCGACGGCGCGAACCCGTGGCAGATCTACTGGCGTGTCATCCTGCCGCTGGCCCGCCCGGCGTTGGCCGCGCTGAGCGCGCTGTCCTTCACCTGGATCTTCAACGACCTGCTGTGGGCCATCACGGTGCTGCGCACCGACAACCGGATGCCCATCACCGCCTCGCTGATCGGACTCCAAGGCCAGTACGTGTCCATGTGGAACGTCATCGCGGCCGGTTCGGTGATCGCCGCCGCCCCGACGGTGGCCGTCTTCCTCCGCTTCCAGCGCCACTTCGTGGCCGGACTGAACCTCGGAGCCGTCAAGTGACCGCGCACGACGACCGGTGGCTGCTGCGCACCGACACCACCACCTACGCCGTCACCCTCGGCGGCGACAGCCGCTGGGCCGAGCTCGCCGCCTGGGGGCCGCACGGCGCCGAGGACGGGCCGTCGCCCCTGGACTGGTCCCGCCGCACCCACTTCATCACCCCCGCCGACGCCGCCCCGGCCGAGTACATCCCGTACGGGCTGCGGCCGTTCACCGGCGCCGACCTGATCGCCTCCCGCCCCGGCGGAGACCGAGGCAGCTGGTGGCGCTTCACCGGCGCCACGCCGGACGGAGACCGGGCACTGCTCCTGGAGTTCGCCGACGACCTCCTCGGCCTGCGCACGACGCTCCACTACGAGACGGTGCCCGGCACCGATGTCGTCCTGCGCTGGACGGAGCTCACCTGCACCGGCGAGACCGACGTACGCCTGGAGCGCTTCGACTCCGCGGCCGTCAACGTGCCCGTCCAAAGCGGCGCGCGGCTGACGTACCTGGCCGGACAGTGGTCGCAGGAGTTCCAGCTCAAGGATGTGCGCCTGGAGCGCGGCCGCTTCGAGATGGAGAGCACCCAGGGCTCGGCCGGGCACGCGTATCACCCCTGGCTCGCGATCCAGGACGCCGCAGTCCCCGCTGAGGGCGCCACTCCTACCTACGGCATCGCCCTGGAGTGGTCCGGCAACTGGCGGATCACGGCCGACGCCGAGCCCGGCGGCGCCGTACGGGTGCGCGCCGGCCGCGTACCCCACGAGGGCGCGGTCCGCCTCGCGCCCGGCGCCACCCTTGTCACGCCCCGGCTGGCCTGTGCCTTCAGCCCCGACGGGCTCGACGGGCTGGCCCGCGTGTGGCACCGCTACGAGCGGCACCTCACCGGCGAGCGCATCGACCGGCCCCGCAAGGTCCTCTACAACTCGTGGGAGGCCACCGGCTTCGACGTCGACGCCGCCGGTCAGCTGGAGCTCGCCAAGGTCGCCGCTGACCTGGGCGCCGAACTCTTCGTCGTCGACGACGGCTGGTTCACCGGACGTCCCGACGACACCGGCGGCCTCGGCGACTGGGACCCGGACCCGGCCGAGTTCCCCGGCGGCTTCGACCGGTTCGTCGAAGACGTCCGCGCCCTCGGCCTGGACTTCGGCCTGTGGGTGGAGCCCGAGGGCGTCAGCCCCCGCTCCAGGCTCTACGCCGAGCACCCCGAGTGGGTGTACCGGATCGACGGCCGCCCCGCCACGCTGGTGCGCAACCAGCTCCTGCTCGACCTCGGCCGCGAGGACGTCCAGGACTTCGTGATCGGCACCCTCGACCGACTGCTGGGCTCCCACGCCATCGGCTACCTCAAGTGGGACATGAACCGGCCGCCCACCGAGCGCGGCCGCCCCGGTCACCCGGCCGGGCCCGACCGCGAGTTCCACGACCTCGACGCCGCCCACGTCGCCGGCTACCTCCGCGTCCTGGACCATCTGCGCAGCGCCCACCCGCACGTCACCGTCGAGGGCTGCGCCGGCGGCGGCGCCCGCGTCGAGCACGCCACCCTCGCCCGCACCGACGTGATGTGGCCCAGCGACAACACCGCGCCCATGGACCGGCTGCGCATCCAGTACGGCTACCTCCATGCCCACGCCCCGCACACCATGAGCTCCTGGGTCACCGACGCCCCCGGCGTCTTCGACCCCCGGCCCCGCTCGCTGGCCTTCCGCTTCGTCAATTCCATCGCGGGCGTCCTCGGCATCGGCGCCGACATCCGCCACTGGACGCCGGAGCAGCGCGCCGAGGCGGCGCGGTGGGTCGCCCGCTACAAGGAGATCCGCGACGTCGTCCACCACGGCGAGGTCCATCTGCTGGGCAGTCCCGAAGACCCGACGTGCGGCGTCCAGTACGAGGAACAGGGCGGCGCTCGCCTGGTGGTGACCGCCTGGAACACCGGCCCGCTCGACGGGGCGCCCCTGGTGCCCGGCCGGGCCGCCCGGCTGCGTCTGCGCGGCCTGCGGCCGGACGCCGTCTACACCGACACCGCCACCGGCACCTGCTACAGCGGCGCCTACCTGATCCACTCGGGGCTGCCGTTCGCCTGGACCGCCGGACACGACGCGGAGTTGACCGTCCTGGCCCGGCTGTGACGACAGCGGAAGAATCGGCACCCCATCCGCCTCTCGAACATCCGCACCCCACCTTCCCCTCGAACAGGAGACGATCCACCCCATGAACCCAGCCGCCCGCTTCACCAACCGCGTCGCCGTCGTCACCGGCGCCGCATCGGGCATCGGCGCGGCCACCGCAGCACGCCTCGCGGCGGAGGGCGCGGCCGTCGTCCTGGCCGACATCGACGCCGAACGCGGCGAGGAGACCGCCGAGCGGCTGCGCAAGGTCGGCGTCCGCGCCCTGTTCGTCGCCGCCGACGTCGCGAGCGAGGACGACTGGCAGCGCGTGATCACCACCGCCCACAGCTTCGGGCCCGTGGGCGTTCTGGTCAGCAACGCGTACACGGTGGCGGTCGCCCCGGCCCACGAGACCAGCCTCACCTCCTGGGAACGGCAGCTCTCGGTCAACCTCACCGGCGCCTTCCTGGGCGTCAGGGCGACACTGCCCGACCTGCGCGAGCACCGGGGGGCCGTGGTGCTCGTCTCCTCCGTCCACGCCCACCGGGGCATCCCCGGCCACCCGGCGTACGCGGCGAGCAAGGGCGCGCTGCTGTCGCTGTGCGGTCAACTCGCCGTCGAGTACGGACCGTCCGTCCGCGTCAACGCGGTGTTGCCGGGACCGATCCTGACCGCCGCCTGGGACCGGGTCCCGCCGGCCGACCGCGAGCTCAGCGTCGCCGGAACCGCGGCGCACCGCTTCGGCACCCCCGAGGAAGTCGCCGCCGCCGTCGCCTTCCTCGCCGCCGACGAAGCCTCCTACATCACCGGATCGAGCTTGCTCGTGGACGGCGGCTGGAGCGTCGCCAAGGACTCCGCCTGACGGAACCGACCGCTCCCGCCACCGACCGACCAGCAAGAAAGGCAAACACATGACGCGATACGCGCGCCGCGGAGTGCACGGCCAGACCGTGGAGACCCTCGCCCGCCGGGTGCTCAGTGGCGAGATCCCCGAGGGAGCGACGCTCGACATGGCGGCCCTGCAGAGCGAACTGGACGTCAGCCTGACGGCCCTGCGTGAATCGCTCAAGGTGCTCGCGGCCAAGGGGATGGTCGACGCCCGGCAGAAGCGCGGCACGTTCGTCCGGCCCCGCTCCGACTGGAACCTGCTCGACGCCGACGTGCTGCGCTGGCAGTTCTCCGAGAGAAGCGGCACCGGCGCCGACCCCGCGCTGCTCCGTAACCTCGGCGAGGTCCGCGGCATCGTCGAACCCGCCGCCGTGCGCCTTGCCGCGGTCCGCCGCACCGACGCCGACCTCAAGGCACTGGAGGCGGCACTGACCGCGATGGGCCAGGAGGGCGGCGCGAGCGACGCCGTCGAGGCCGACCTCGCCTTCCACCGGGCCCTGCTCGCGGCCACCCACAACGAACTGCTGGAACGCATGGAGATGGTCATCGAGTCGGGCCTGGCCC
This sequence comes from Streptomyces sp. NPDC093064, assembly GCF_044754605.1. Lineage (NCBI taxonomy): Bacteria > Bacillati > Actinomycetota > Actinomycetes > Kitasatosporales > Streptomycetaceae > Streptomyces > Streptomyces sp. NPDC093064. Next base: position 21,779 of record NZ_JBIVPK010000022.1, on the reverse strand, counting down.
ATCGCGACCAGCTCGTGCACAGCGCCCCCCACAGCGAGGACCCCGTCCCCAGCCACCGAGCCGTCCTCGACGCCGTGCGCGACCGGGACCCGGACGCCGCGGAACACGCCATGCGCGCCCTGCTCGACCAGGCGACGCGCGACCTCGACAAGCTCAGCGGGCCGTCCACGCCCGAGGGCGCGGACCACTCCGCCGAGAAGAAGGACGGCCAGGCACAGTGAAGATCGAGCGCGTCGAGACCTTCCTCGTCCCGCCCCGTTGGCTGTTCTGCCGCATCGAGACCGACGACGGCGTCGTCGGCTGGGGCGAGCCGGTGGTGGAGGGCCGGGCCGAAGTGGTCCGGTCCGCCGTCGAGGTGCTGGCGGAGTACCTGGTGGGCCAGGACCCGCTGCGCATCCAGGACCACTGGCAGGTGCTGAGCAAAGGTGGCTTCTACCGGGGCGGCCCGGTCCTCTCCAGCGCCGTAGCCGGCATCGACCAGGCCCTGTGGGACATCGCGGGCCGCGCGCTCGGGGTGCCGGTGCACACCTTGCTCGGGGGCCCGGTCCGCGACACCGTCCGGGTGTACGCCTGGGTCGGCGGCGACGAACCCGAGCGGCTCAAGGAGGAGGTCACCGCCCAGGTGGAGGCCGGCTTCACCGCCGTCAAGATGAACGCCGCCGGGCGCACCCCGCCGATCGGCAGCCCCGCCGAGACGGCCGCCGTCGTCGAGCGTGTGGCGGCCGCCCGCGAAGCCCTGGGACCGCACCGCGACGTCGCCGTCGACTTCCACGGCCGCTTCAGCGCAGCCAACACCCGGCGCGTGCTCCACGAGATAGCCCCGCTGCACCCGCTGTTCGTCGAGGAACCCGTTCTGCCCGACCAGGCACACCTGCTGCCCGGGCTGGTCGCCGCCTCGTCCGTGCCGCTGGCCACCGGCGAACGGCTGTACGGGCGGGGGGACTTCCTCCCGGTGCTCACCGCGGGCGTCGCCGTGGCCCAGCCGGACCTGTCGCACGCCGGCGGGATATCGGAGGTCACTCGGATCGCCTCGCTCGCCGAGACCTTCGGAGCCCACCTGGCGCCGCACTGCCCACTCGGTCCCATCGCGCTGGCCGCCAGCCTCCAGGTCGCCTTCGCCACACCCAACTTCCTGATCCAGGAACAGAGCCGGGGCATCCACTACAACAAGGACGCCGACCTGCTGTCCTACCTGGTCGACACCGAGCCCTTCCGCTTCGTCGACGGCCAGGCGCACCGCACCGCACTGGCGCTGCCCGGACTCGGCATCGCCGTCGACGAGGACGCGGTTCGCGCCGCCGACCGGTCCGGACACGCCTGGCGCAACCCCGTGTGGCGGCACGCCGACGGATCCTTCGCCGAATGGTGACCGGCACCCGGCTCCCGGTCTCCGTGGTCACCGATCCGGACCACGGCGGACGCTGGACCTCGCTGACCGCGGGCGGCCGCGAATGGCTCTGGCACCGCGACGAGCCCCGCCGCCCCCTGGTCCGGCCCGGCGACCCCTTTGCCGACGCCGGCGGGCTGGAGGAGTGCGTACCCACCGTGCGCGGGCTGCCCGACCACGGGGACGCCTGGTCACGGCGCTGGCGCAGAGACGGGCAGGCGGACGTCGTGGAGTGCCCCGACTTCCGCCTGACCCGGCGCCTCGGCATGGAGCCGGGAGCCGTTGTGGCCGACTACACGCTCACCGCAGAGCCCGGCTACCGCTTCGTGTGGGCCGCCCACGCTCTGCTGGACCTCTCCCCGGCCGCACGGATCGGCATCGAAGCACCTGCGGAGACCCGGCTCTACCCGGACGAGGGCGCGGGCTGGATCACCGGGGCCTGGCCGCGCGTCGACGGCATCCCGCTCGACCGGCTCGGCCCGGACGACGGGACGGCCGTCGGAGCGGTCGTCCTCACCCCACGGGTTGCCGTACACGACGGCCCCCACACGCTGCACCTGTCCGTCGAGGCCGCCGGACAGCCGGTCGCGGTCGCCCTGTGGCGCAACCTCGGCGGCTTCCCCCAGGACGCGCCGTACCGCTCGATCGGCGTCGAGCCGATGCTCGGCCACGTCTTCGACCGCACGGGGGCAGCCGAGGGCGACACGGCCGTCGTCCCGCCCTCCGGCGAGGTCGCCTGGCGGCTCACGGTCACCGCGACCCGCCGCCACTGAACCCCCATCACCAGAAGGGATGTCGGATGGACCTGCTCGCCGCGCTGCGCGCCCACCGGCTGCTCGCCATCGTCCGCGGCAGCGACCCGGACGCCGCGCTGACCACCGTGCTCACCCTCGCCGAGGAGGGAGTCACCCTCATCGAGGTCTCCCTCAGCGGACGCGACGCCCTGGACGTCATCGCGCGAGCCCGCGCCGCGCTCGGCCCGGACGTGACCCTCGGAGCCGGAACCGTCCTCAGCACCGAAGACGCACGGGCCGCCCACAAGGCCGGGGCCGCCTTCCTCGTCACCCCGGCGGTCAGCGACGGCGTCGCCACCGGGCGGGAACTCGGACTCCCGGTGCTCGCCGGGGTGATGACCCCCACCGACATCCTCCAGGCGCTGCGGCTCGGCGCCGACGCCCTCAAGCTCTTCCCGGCCGGCAGCGCCGGCGGACCCGGGTACCTGCGCGACCTGCGCGGCCCCTTCCCCGATCTGCCCTTCGTGCCCGTCGGGGGAGTGGACGCGGAGGCCGCCGCCGCATACCTGCGGGGCGGCGCCACCGCCGTCGGCGTCGGATCGCCCCTGATCGGCGACGCCGCCGAGGGCGGCAGCATCACCGCCCTGCGCCAACGGGCCCGCACCTTCCTGGACGTCGTTCGCGCGGAGGCCCGCCCGTGACCGCCACCGTGCCCCCGGCGGTTCTCGGGACCGACCGCCTTGAACTCGGCGAGGGCATCCGCTGGACGGACGACCGCGCCGTGCTCACCGACATCCTCAGCGGCCGGCTCCTCGCCGCCCCCGACGACCCTGCCGCGCCACACACACTGATCGCCCAACTGCCGTGCCCGCTGGGCGCGGTGGCACCGGTCGAGGGCCACCCCGGCCACTGGATCGCGGCCGCGGGCACCGGCATCTGCCGCATCGACCCCGCAGGCCGGGTCGAATGGATCGCGCGACCCGAGGACGACGCCCCGGTGCCGATGCGGATGAACGACGGCGTCGCCGACCCCCACGGCCGCTTCTGGGCCGGCAGCATGGCCTACGACACGACCGAGGACGCGGGCTCCCTCTACCGCCTGGACCGCGACGGCCGCGTCACCCGCGTCCTGCGGGACATCACGATCCCCAACGGTCCGGCCTTCAGCGCCGACGGCACCGTCATGTACCTCGCCGACAGTGCCCGGGGCGTCATCCTGCGCTGCCCGGTCGACCCCGCGAGCGGCGACCCGGGCACGCCCGAACCCTTTGTCACGCTCACCTCCGGCAGCCCCGACGGGATGACCACCGACACCGAGGGCGGGCTGTGGACCGCCGTCTGGGGCATCGGGCAGGTCCACCGCTACCACCCCGACGGCAGCCTCGACCGGATCGTCGGCCTGCCCGCCGAACAGCCCGCCGGACTCTGCCTCGGTGGCCCCGACGGCCGCACGCTTCTCGTCACCAGTGCGCACATCGGCCTGCCCGCCCCGGGACCGTTCGACGGCGCCGTCTTCGCCGTCCGGGTGGACGTGCCCGGCGCCCCGGCCGCCCCGTACCGCCCGGCGATCCCCTCCGTCCCGGACCCGGCGGACCGCGCCGACACACTCTAGGAAGCCCACCATGAACACCCACCGGCCATTGCGCCCCGGCCCCGTGGTCTGCGTCGGCGAGACCATGGCCGCCCTCGCCCCCGACCCCCTCGGACCGTTGGACGGCGCCGACCTGCTGCGCGTCGACATCGCGGGCGCCGAGTCGAACGTCGCCCTCTACCTCGCCGACCACGGCATCCCCGCCCGCTGGGTCTCCGCCGTCGGCGACGACCCCTTCGGCCGCCGCGTCCGCGCCCGGATCGCCGCGGGCGGCGTCGACGTCACCGGCGTCCGCACCGACCCGGAGCGGCCCACCGGACTACTGCTCAAGGACCCGGGCGGGCATGGCACCCGCGTCCACTACCACCGCGCCGGATCTGCCGCCTCGGCCCTCACCCCCGACGTGCTCGACGATCCGGCGCTGGAGGGCGCTGCGCTCGTCCACCTCAGCGGCATCACCCCCGCCCTGTCGCCCGATTGCCGCGCCCTCGTCGAACGCGCGCTGCGCCCCGACCGTCCGTGGCCCGTCAGCTTCGACGTCAACCACCGCCCCGCCCTATGGGCCGGCCGAGCGGCCGCCGACGTGCTGCGGCCGCTCGCGGACCGGGCCGACATAGTCCTCGTAGGCCTCGACGAGGCCCAGGCCCTGTGGGGGGACGGGATCACTGACGCCGTACGGGTCCGCGATCTCCTGCCCGGCCCGCGGGTCCTCGTCGTGAAGGACGGGGGCCACGCCGCCACTGCCTTCGTCGGCACCACCGGCCACAGCGTGCCCGCCCTGACCGTGCGCGTTGCCGAACCGGTCGGCGCAGGCGACGCCTTCGCCGCCGGATTCCTCAGCGGACTGCTGCGGCAGCTGCCCGTGGACCGTGCCCTGCGGCTGGGCCATCTGACCGCGGCCTCGGCCTTGAGAATCGCCGCGGACCACGGCCCGCTGCCGGACCCCGCCCTCGTCGCGGCGCTCCTGGACGCCGACGAGGAGACCTGGCGGACCGCCGCGATCGACTGATTCTTCGGCTTTTAGCCTCACAACCCGATCGGCCTAGCCGGCTGTGCCGCTGATTGCCCACCGTGCGAGCGTGACCAGGGGGCTGCGTGAGGTCGGGCGGCTGATGCGGCTCGACGGTGGACTCAGCGGAAGGAACCCGCTGCTGCGCGACGTCGGCTGACGCCCCGGCCAAGCCCCCATATCGGCGCATGAGGAGAATCATGAACCGTCGTGTCGTCCACACCCGTGGAGGGTTGCCCGCCGATGTTCTGACCGTTATTGAGGAGCCGGAGCCGACGGCACCCGAGCGTGGCCAGGTCCTCATCCGCACCACGGCCTTCACGGTGCACCCTGGTGATCTCCAGGCCATCGAGGCGTACCCGGGCAAAGCTGCCCAGCCGGTCCCGGCCGGCGTGGAGGCCACCGGCGTAGTGGAGGCGATCGGCCCGGGCACGCGCGTGGCGCCAGGGGTCGAGGTCGGCGGCCGTGTGACGGTCTTCCCCCAGCCGGGGGCGTGGTCGCAGTGGATCGTGGCGGAGGCAGAGGTGGTCGTCGCCGTACCGGACGAGCTGTCGGATGAGGTCGCCGCGCAGATGCTGGCGAACCCGTTGACCGCGGTGATGCTGCGCCGTGAGGCGCAGGAGCACCTGGCCATCGGATATGACGGTTTTCTGGTGCAGACCGCCGCGGGCTCGTCGGTCGGGCGGCTGGTGACGGGCGTGTCCCAGTTCCACAACTTGGCGCTCGTCAACGTCGTCCGCAGCGATCGCGGTGCCGCCGAGCTCCGCAAGCGGTTCCCGGACGTGCCGGTCGTGTCGACAGCACATCCGGGCTGGGCCGACGAGGTCCGCAAGGCAGCCGGCGGCCGGCCGGTGAGTGTGGCCTTCGACCCCATCGGCGGGAAACTGGCGGAGAGCCTTCTGGACCTGTTGACGCCGGGCGGGAAACTGGTCAGTTATGGGCTGATCGCCGAGGAGCCGATCTCGGTGCATGCGTCGACGCTGCTGAACAAGTCGCTGACGCTGCGGGGCAAGAACATCGGCCAGTGGCTGTCCGAGGCCTCCGCCGAGAGGCGGGCATCCGACGTCGCCACCGCGAAGCAGATCGCGCTGGGGCTCAAGGACCAGTTCGACGTGGCCGCCACGTACGGCCTTGGCGAACTGGCCGACGCCGTGGAGCACGCGGTACGGCCCGGCAAGGTCGGCCTCGTCCTCGTCCGCCCCTGATAGCCGCCGGAAGGCCTGGCGGCCCCGGGTCCCACGCCGCCAGCGGTTGCATGCTTCTGCCGCTCCCGGCACGCTGACCGCCATACGTATCGCGACGGAAAGTACGCGGCCCATGAGTGAGGAACTCCTCGATCTGGCAATCGCCACCACCGGCGGTCAAGCACTCTGGGACACCCTGCGCGGCCTGAAAGTCGACATCTCCATCGGCGGCCCGATCTGGGCGATGAAGGGCTGGCCTCCGGAGAAGACGTTTGACCAGATCCTGACCCTCGACACGGTCAGAGAGCACATCGTCTTCAGCCCGTTCACCCGCCCCGACCAGCGGATGGTCTTCGACGCAGCCGCCGACAGCGTCACCATGCAGACCCTCGACGGCGAACCGGTCGAGACCCTTGCCCCCGCACGCGCCGGCTTCAAGGGAATGCTGCGCAACAGTACCTGGGACGCTCTACACCTCGGCTACTTCCTTGGCTACGCGTGCTGGAACTACTTCACCACCCCGTTCCTCTTCACCCATCCGGACGTGCGGGTCCGCGAGATCGAACCGTGGCGCGAAGCCGGGCAGACCTGGCGACGCCTACAGGTGCACTTTCCACCCGAGATCGCCACGCACAACCCCGACCAGGTGTTCTACTTCGACGCCCTCGGAATGCAACGCCGCATGGACTACATCGCCGAAGTCAACGGCAGCACCCTGGTGGGCCACTACACCAGCCGCTACCAGAGCTTCGACGGGCTTCTCGTGGCGACGCGCCGACGAGTCTTCCGTCGCAACCCCGACAACAGCGTCAACCTCAACCTCCCTTCCATCACGCTCGACATCCACGATGTGGAGCTCGTCCACTCTGACAACGAACAGGCACAGCCATGACCACGGACAACGCCGTCATCGACCACCCTGCCCGGCGGCTGGTTGTGGCGCTCCCTCATCCCTACGACGCAGCGCGCGAGCATTACGAAGCCCTCGTCCCCGAGATCGATCTCCACCGCTTCTTCCAGATGGCCTCCTGGCAGGCCACGCTCGAGCTCGCCGAGATCAACGCCCCGCACGGGTTCATGCGCTACTACCGCAGCGACATCACCGCCGTCATGGCCGGCTCGCCCTCCTCCTGGAAGACCACGCAGTACCTGATGGGCAACCACACCATCGCGGAACGCATGTTCCGACACGACCCGTCGGTCATGCTGCACGCACCTTTGCGGACCCTGCTCTACGCGGACCCCGACGGCGACACCAAACTCGCCGTCGACCAGCCCAGCCTGCTGTTCGCCAGCTACGGCAACCCGCGGATCGCGGACGTCGGCCGCGAACTCGACATGCTGCTCGCTCGGCTGATCACCCTCCTCGGCGGCGACGCACCTCCCCACCTGTGATTCCGAGGGAAGAGCCGGCCCCCTACAGTCCGGCCATCGGGTCGTCGGTGGCCAGGGCCCGCAATGGCCGGCGTCCCTCTTAGCGTCGTCCCTCTTAGCGTCCCGCCTTCGACGCGGGGATCACCAGTCCGTACGCGCACCTGAGCCAGTACGTGGTTCCCAGCACCCTCGAGCCCGACACCGACCCGGCCGTCACCGTCGTCCCGGACGACCCGCTCGCCCTCGTCCGCGAGCTCAAGCGGGAGGAGGGTGTCGGCTTGGACGTCCGGCTCTCAGGCGCATTCCCGAGTGCTTGCGCACGCAAGTATGCGGCTAGGGTAAAATGGCGGCGGATGCAATTAAATGTGGGCGGGGCCGGTCCGGGTCAACAGGATTTGACCGCCGGTGCTCACCGCAAACCCCGAGGTCGCTTACGAGGAGTTGGACTTGAGTACCCTTTTCACCCCCTATGCCGTCAGGTCGCTGACCATCCCCAACCGCATCTGGATGGCGGCGATGTGTCAGTACAGCGCGGCCCCGGAGGGCGAGTCGGTCGGCGCCCCGACGGACTGGCACTTCGCCCACCTCGCCGCCCGTGCCTCCGGCGGCACCGGTCTGATCATCACGGAGGCCACGGCCGTGAGTCCCGAGGGACGGATCAGCCCCTACGACCTCGGCATCTGGAACGACACGCAGGTCGCCGCCTTCCAACGCATCACCGCGTTCCTGAAGACACAGGGCACCGTTTCCGGCATCCAGCTGGCGCACGCCGGGCGCAAGGCCTCGACCGAGCGCACCTGGGTCGACCGCGGACGCCAGATCACCCCAGACGAGCCTTACGGCTGGAAGCCGGTCGGCCCCACCGCCATTGCCTTCGCCGAGTCGTCGACGATGCCCGACGAGCTGAGCAAGGAGCAGATCGCGGAGATCGTTCAGCAGTTCGCCGACGGCGCCCGGCGCGCGGCGGCGGCGGGATTCGAAGTCGCCGAGATCCACGGTGCGCACGGCTACCTGATCCACCAGTTCCTGTCCCCTCACAGCAACCGGCGCACCGACGAGTACGGCGGCTCGTTCGAGGGCCGGATCCGGTTTGCTCTGGAGGTCGTCGAGGCGGTCCGCGCCACGTGGCCCGAGGAACTGCCGGTCTTCTTCCGTATCTCCGCCACGGACTGGCTCACGGAGAACCCGGAGGACGACCGCGAGGGCTGGACCGCGGACGACACCGTCCGCTTCGCCAAGGAGCTCCAGGTACGGGGAGTGGACCTGATGGACGTCTCCACCGGGGGCAACGCCCCCGACGCCAGGATCGAGGTCGGCCCCGGCTACCAGGTGCCCTTCGCCGAGCGGGTCCGCAACGAGACCGGAATGCCCGTGGCGGCCGTCGGCATGATCACGGCACCGGCCCAAGCCCAGGACATCATCACCTCCGGCAAGGCGGACGCCGTCCTCCTGGGCCGTGAGCTGCTGCGCAACCCGTACTGGGCGCGTCACGCCGCCGCCGAGCTCGGCGGCGAGGTTTCCGCCCCCGTCCAGTACCACTACGCGTGACGACCCCGCGGGCGGAACGGAGGTTCCGCCCGCGGTACCGGGGTCTGACATCGGTAGGGGATGTGGGATGCGCCATCCACGGCGCGTACTTGCTGTGTGTGTCTTGTGCGGCCCGGCTCTATCGAGTGGGCAGCGCAGGGCCCGGTCAGTACGGGACCGGGCGGTTCTCCTGCACCCAGAGCTTTTCGGCCTCGCTCCCCGGAGGGGGCGGCGCGATTCCGTCCGTCATCCAAAGGTCTCGGGGCGTTTCGTCGACGTGGAACTCGCAGTACAGGCCACGCTCGGTGGTGTGGGGGGCGACCACGCGGGCGAGGGTTTCACTGGTCCGTCGGCGGGCGGTCGCGTCATCGAGGTGTCGGGCGATGTGCGCGACCACGATGCGCACGGCCGCCTGCCGGGGCTCGCCGCCGATGTAGAAGGAGGTCGCGTCGATCTCGTGGAAGAGGGTGACGACGTAGAACTTCGGCAGCCCGAAGCGGGTGTAGATCCCGGTGATGCCATCAGCGAACTGCTGCTTTTCCTGCGCCGTGTAGGTGCCGGGCGGGTGGTAGACGTGCCAGAGCGGCATATGCTCCTCCGGACTGTACGGGGTCGGGTCGAGCGCTGGGCGTGTCGAGGGTCAGCGGCCAAAGGGGACGGCGAGTCCCTCATCCGGACCGGCGACAGCGGACTTGATCTTGCGAGTGATGTCGTCGACGAGGACCTCGCTGTCGCCGCGTTCGACGCCGTCCATGACGATGCGGGCGACGCCGGCGGCGGAGATCTTCTCGACGGGGAGGGCCGCGACCATGTCGGTGTCGGCGAAGCCCAGATGCACGCCGACCACCTGGGTGTGTTGGGCGGCGAGCTCAATGCGCAGGGAGTTCGTCAGGGACCACAGGGCCGCCTTGGAGGCTCCGTAGGCGCCGGCTCCAGCTCCCCAGGACAGCATCGAGTGCATGTCGACCAGGACGCCGCCGCCGTGGCTCGCCAGCACCGGGGCGAATGCCCGTGCGATCCGCAGGGGACCGAAGACGTTGGTGTCGAACGTGTCCTTGATCTGCTGCATATCCGATTGAAGCAGCGGAGCCGGGTACAGGACGCCAGCGTTGTTGAAGACCGCGTTCACGTCCTGGGTGCGCTCCGCCAGGGTGGCGACCGAGTTGTCGTCGGTGACGTCCAGTGCGAGGACCTCGACCCGCTCGTCGTGGCTCGGGCTGGGTTTGCGGGCGGTGGCATAGACCTTTTCCGCGCCTCGGGCCAGCAGCTCTTCGACGAATGCCTTTCCAATGCCGCGCTGGCCTCCAGTGACCAGGGCGACCGAACCTTCGATCGCAGTCATGCGTGTTCTCCTCGTCTCCGGCATGGCAGGGGCAGTGGAATGCCGCACCGACCCGAAACGGATGTCTGGTTCGGCAGCACCTGCCGCGACTCGCCCAGCGCGGGCGTGCGAGGCTCAACCGGCAGCGGATGCGGGCGGCTTCGTTCGAGTCGAGCATCGAGGACGGGGCCTTGGTTGGTCTCCCGGTGAATGCGGTTGTCCACCGTCTGGCAGAAGAACGCGCAATCACCGCCTAGTTCAACAGCCGAGCGCCATCCCCCGCGGTACGGTCACTTGCCGCCGTTTCCTGCGCCCTGGTGCAGCGCCTTGTGGAGCGCATCGGTGACTTCGGCAATGGCTTTCTTGTCCGATTCGGTGTCGGACAGCGCGTTGAGCATCATGAAGTCGTGGGTGATCGCGGGGTAGTGGGTCACACTGGTCGGGACCCCTGCCTTCTTGAGCTTGTCCGCGTAGGCATTGCCCTCGTCGCGCAGCACGTCGGAGTCGGTGATCATCAAAGCGGAGGGCAGACCGCGCAACTGGTCGATGGTCGCCCGCAGCGGGGCGGCGATGGGGTTCTCGCGATCCTTGGCGTTGGGGGCGTAGGCGTTCCAGAACCACTTCATGGCTTCACTGGTGAGCCAGCAGTTCTCCGCGAAGCGCTTGTAGGAGGCGGTGTTGAAGTTGGCGTCGGTCACCGGGTACATCATGACCTGCTTCTTGAACTGCGGGCCGCCGCGCTGTTTGGCCAGCAGCGTGACGGCGGCGGTCATGTCGCCGCCCACGGAGTCGCCGGCGACGGCGAGGCGTGAGGAATCGACGCCGATCTGCCGTCCGTTGGAGGCGAGCCACTTGGCGACGGTGTACGCCTGCTCGACGGGTACGGGAAACCGCGCTTCAGGCGAGGGCGAGTAGTCGACGAAGACGACCGCGGCCCGAGATCCGTTGGCGATCTGCCGCACCAGTCGCTCGTGCGTCTTGAAGTTGCCCAGAATCCAGCCGCCGCCGTGGATGTAGACGATGCCCGGCAGGTCGGTCGTTGCGCCCTTGGGGCGAACGACGTGCACCGTCACGGAACCGGTTGGGCCGCCGGGCACGCTGCGTTCACTGATCTCGGCCGGCGGCATCTGCACTGGTCCGGCCTGCAGCTTGTTCAATGTCTCCCGGGCGGCGGAGTAGGACAGCTTGTAGAGCGGCGTTCCGTCCGCGGCTGCCAATTTGTTCAGGAACGCCTGGTCCTGCTTCTCGAGCTGTACGGGCGGGTCGCCGCACGGGACGTTGGAGGTGGATGCCGCGACAGGAGGAGCGGCGTTCTGCACAGTGCTGGCACTCTGCTGGGTTCCACAGGATGTGAGTCCCACGGCGGCGGTGAGGGCGACGGCTATGACACCGACGCCACGAGCGCTGCCGGGTGACTTGACGAGTGCGTGGGCACGGCGCATTGATGGCTCCTAGCAGACGTGTTTCCCCTGGCCAGCGTGCGATCAGCTCAGCGGCCCGCACAAGCGGAGGTCAGCCAGGAGAGTGACGGGTCGCGCACGGTCTGCGGTCACTGGCCTCCTGGGTCGGAGGACGACCTGATCGCCCGAGCACTCACGGCCGCGTTCGCCGAATGCCGCCAGGCCATCGCACGGCCTTCGTTATGCCGTCAGCCCTTGGCGGACCTGGCCGAGCCCCAGAGCGCGCCTCGGTTCACCCGGTCCGGGTGCAACTTCAGCATTCCCTGGTAGAGCTCAAGGGCGGTTGCGGTGCGCTCGGCGACCGTTTCGAAGTCATGGATGTACTTGGCGGTCTCGGCGATGTTCTTCGGGTCGTCGGGGCTGCCCGGGCGCTTGTGCCCTGCGACGACCGCCTGCGGGTCCAGGGCGGCGATGGTGTCGAGGGCGTGGACCCAGGCTCGGCGGCCCTCGGCGGATGATTCGGTGAGGTAGAGGTGGACATCGTTGTAGACGGCGTCACCGGCCACGACCAGACCGATCGACGGGACGTGCAGGCATGTGGTGTCGTCGGTGTCGGTGTGCCCGAGCCTCACGACTCCGAGGTCGTTGCCTTCCAACTGCAGCCGGTCGCCGACCAGCGGCTCGGCCGTGACGAGCCTGTCGGGAATCTGGCCGGGGAAGCGCGCGTTCCACAGGGAGCCGACCGCATCCGACGCCATCTGCTCCTTCATCTGCGCCACCACTGCTGGTGCGGCAACGGCGCGGGCGTTCGGGAAGCGGTCGAGGAGTGTCCCCAGGCCGAACCAGTGGTCACCGTGCCCGTGGGTGATGAAAACCGTGGTGAGGTTCTTGCCGCTCGCTGCGACCCAGTCCGCCAGGTGCCCGGCTTGCTCCGTGGTCATCAGTGCGTCGACCAGCACCGCGTCGAGCTCACCTGCGATGAGCGTTGCCGTGATCGGCGACCACATGCGTCGGGGCAGGTCGGGTGGCAGGTCCGGGACCTCCGTTGGGATCGACGGCGCTGTGTGGACGCTCCAACTCAGCGATGTTCCGGACATGATCAGCTCCTTGGACTCCTGGTGGTGTCACTGCCGGTGGAACCTCGGGGCGCGAGCGGACGCGGGATGCTGACGAGCCTGCCCGGTCGAATGGCGTCGGGTGACCTTGCGGGCAGCAGGCTGGTGCGGGTCAGATCGCCTGTACACGGTGGTAGTCCGGCTGCCACATGGCCGCGCGGACCTGGGCCTCGATCTCGTCGCTGATGACGGCACGCGCCACCTCGTCGTGGGCGGCGACGCGGGCGACTGCCGTGGCCACCGCGGCGGAGGTCTCCCTCAACTGCTGGATGGGTGGCAGGAGCGGAGCACCGGGTGTGGTCGGGTCGACCCGTTCGGCGACAGCGTGGGCCGCGGCGGTGAGCATGCTGTCGGTGATCCGGGTGGCCCGGGCCACGATGGCGCCCAGGCCGAGACCGGGGAAGATCAGCGCGTTGTTGGCCTGTCCGACCTGGTGGGTGATGCCGTCGTGAGTGACTGGCGAGAACGGACTGCCGGTGGCTACCAGGGCCTGGCCGTCGGTCCAGGCGAGCAGATCGGCGGGCGTCGCCTCGGCGAGCGGTGTGGGGTTGGACATGGGCAGGATGATCGGGCGTCGGGCGGATGCGGCCATCTCGCGGACGACAGGTTCGGTGAAGGCTCTGCCCTGACCGGAGGTGCCGATGAGAACGGTCGGTTCGACCCGGTGCACGACCTCCGCCAGAGCGATGCCTCCGAGCTTTGGATCGCGTGCCCAGTCGGCCACCTCGTCCGCTGTGCGCGCGTAGGGAGCCTGGAAGTCCCGCATGCCGGCCATGTCGTCGGTGAGCAGGCCGTGGCGAGCGATGCACCAGATGCGACAGGCGGCCTCGCCCGGGGTCAGGCCGTCGGCGATGAGCGCGTCGCGCAGTTGGTCGGCGATGCCGACACCCGCTGTACCGGCGCCGAAGATCACCACCCGGTGCTCCCGCAGCGGCGTGCCGCTCGCCCGCACGCCGGACAGCACCGCCGCCAGATTCACCGCGCCCGTGCCCTGGACATCGTCGTTGAAGGTGAGCACCTCGTCGCGGTAGCGCGCCAGGATACGCCTCGCGTTGTCCGGCCCGAAGTCCTCCCAGTGCAGCAGGGCACCGGGGAAGAGCCGGGTCGCTGTGTCCACGTAGGTCTGGACGAAGGCGTCGTAGGTCTCCCGATCTACCCTGGGGTGGCGGTTGCCGAGGTAGAGCGGGTCGTCGAGCAGTTCCTCGCGGTTGGTGCCCACGTCGAGCACGACGGGGAGGGTGCGGGCCGGATCGATCCCGCCCGCGGCTGTGTACACGGCGAGCTTGCCCACCGAGATGTTGATGCCGCCCACTCCCCAGTCGCCGATGCCCAGGATCGCTTCACCGTCGGTGGCGACGATCAGGTCGACGTCGTCCGGCCCCAACCCGGTGGCCCGCAGCGAGCGTTCGACGTCCTCGGGCGCGTCGACCGACAGGTAGACCCCGCGGGGTCGCCGGTACTGGGAGCTGTAGCGCTCGATCGCGGTGCCGACGGTCGGGGTGTACACGATCGGCAGCATCTCGTCCAGGTGTTCACTGACCAGCCGGTAGAACAGCACCTCGTTGCGGTCCTGCAAGGCGGTCAGGTTGACGTGTTTGGCCAAGCCGTCGGGCTGCGCGAGGTATTGCGCGTAGGCGCGGGAGGACTGCTGCTCGAGCGTGAGCACCTGCGGCGGCAGGAGGCCGACCAGGTCGAGCGCCTGCCGTTCGTCCTCGGTGAAGGCGGTGCCCTTGTTCAGCCGGGCATCGGCCAGCACGGCCCGGCCCCTGGCCGCCGTGTCCCATCGTCGGTGGCGGGCATTCCACCGGGTCGGCACCGGATTCATGACTGTCTCCTCGGGGGTGCTCCGGTGCCGTACGGCACCGAGTTGCGCGATGAGAGGGTCGAGCTTGCACTGTGCTCATCCCGGCTCGGCGAGATGTTCTCGGAACCACTCCGTGGCGGCTCCACTCGTCGTTTCGAAGGCCGTGACGTAGGCGTCGAAGTGGTCACCGGCATACATCGCCAACCGCTTGGGTTGCAGGGCACGCTCATACGCGGCGAGCCCGAGGTCGCTGAGCGTGATCGTGTCCGCCGTCCCCACGATCATCAGCAGTGGTGTCGGTGAGACGCGTGCGACCCACGCCCCGGGCTCGTACATCTGTGACTTTCGCGTGGACCGCAGCGTGACGTGCTCGGGTTTCTCGACGTCCGGCGGCAGCGGGAACCGGGAGTTGAACTCGTCCATGCCCTGGGAGTGGTAGGCGGCCTGCACTTGCGGGTCGGGGCTGTTGAGGAGCTGGTACTCGGCTGGGTGGCCTGCCAGTTGGGCGCGTTCGTCGTCGTCGAACCGCTCCTCCAGCGCGCGTTTGCGGTCGGGGGGCACGCGGCGAAGGCTCTGCTCGTAGCCGCTGATCGTCGGGATCTGCGCGACTGCGGCCTTGACTCGCCGATCCGTGGCTGCAAGAACGATCGCGTGTCCGCCGGCGTAACTGGAACCCCAGAGCCCGATCCGATGGACATCGACATCGTCCAGGGTCTCCAGGAACGAGATCGCGCGTCGCCAGTCCGCGACCTGCTGCCAGGGGTCGATGTCGCCGCGCGGCTCGCCCCCGCTGAGACCGAATCCACGGTGATCGTGGACCAGGACGACGAACCCCGCCTGGCTGAAGCGTTCCGCATAGCCCTGCAAGCTCTGGTACTTCACTCCACCGAAGCCGTGCGCCATCGTGATCGCTGGAAGGGGGCCGTCGCCCGTGGGCGGGCGAAACACCCAGGCGTGCAGCTGTACGTTGTCAGCGGCGGGCACGAATACTTCCTCGAAGCCCATGAACCTTCACCTCTTTATGTGTTCGCGATCCCGTTCACGAAGTCGGTGAGGATGCGCGCCACGGCCGCGGGTTGTTCGACGTGGGGCCAGTGCCCGGCGCCGGGGACGTAGGCGGTCTCGCAGTGCTCGAATCGGCTCGCCACCTGCTCGCGGACGAGTGGACGTGTGGCGAACGTGTCGTCACTGGTGATGAGCAGTGTCGGCGCGGTGACCGCGGACGGCGCGACGCCCAGCGGATGTCCGTCGGTCCATGCGCGGAGCGCTTCCATCGCTGCGTCGGGCGGAGTGCCGAGTGTTCCCGCCACCAGGGTGTTGACGACCTCCGGTGCTCTGGACACCAACAGTTGCCTGCGGCCTTCGGCGGCCGCGGCTGGGTCTCGGGTGCGCGCAGCGGTCTCGAACGCGGACATCTGGTCGGCGGACAGCGCATATCCCCGCAACGGTATGGGGCAGATCAGAACGAGTCCCACGGTCCGGTGCAGGGGCGCTACGGCGAGGAGTTCCGCGATCTGGGCTCCCATGCTGTGTCCGACGATGACGGCAGGCCGGGCCGAGGGGCCGTCATACGCGTCCACGGCATCGGCGACCTGGTCTCGGTATGCCTCCAGCGTCGCACCCCGCTCACGGGTCTCGCCCCGGCCCGTATGGTGGAGGTTCACTGGGACCGGCGTCCATCCCGGGCATCCCAGACGGTCGATCACCTCCTGCCAGAACGTGGCGTTGTCCTGGAAGCCGTGGATGAAGACCAGGTCCTGTGACCTGTCAGCATGCACCACCCCGTCACGCTCCCTCAGTGCCTGGGTGTCCGGCTCCTCTGGTTCCAAGGCCGACCGTACCGGGCAGTCGGCGCACGGCCTGGTCGACCGCAGCGTCACACCGCATCGTGCTCAACTCGCTGCCCGCCACGCCGCGTCCAGGGAATCCGCCGTCGTCGGCACGTCCTGAATTCCGACGATCCGCCAGCCGGCGGATTCTCGAGCGACCTCGAAATGAACGGCGAGACGCTCGATCTCACTGTGGTCCGCACGACGACGGGACCAGATCACCTCGATCGCCGCTCCGGCCTCGTGGTAGACCGTCACCTTCCGGTCCGGTACGGCAGTGTAGGAGTAGCCCTGCGCCTGCAACGGGTCGTGGTTGCTCTCGAGCAGCCCGATGACGGCGTCGCTGTCGAGAAGCCACTCCCTTGACGCCGGCGAGCTGTGGTGCAGCGGCAC
The DNA here is from genome assembly GCF_044754605.1 of Streptomyces sp. NPDC093064. Lineage (NCBI taxonomy): Bacteria > Bacillati > Actinomycetota > Actinomycetes > Kitasatosporales > Streptomycetaceae > Streptomyces > Streptomyces sp. NPDC093064. The sequence goes on along the minus strand of NZ_JBIVPK010000022.1, from coordinate 5,111 downwards.
GGCCCAGTAGTCAAGGATGAACTCTGGCCCGCGGGCGATCTCGCCGCTCCCCACTCCTACCCAGGTCGGCAGGTAGTCGTCGAAGAACCAGTGCGTGACCTCGGTCCGGACTGCATCGTCACGCGCGCCGTCCACGTCACTGCCGCCGTTCATCGTGGCGGCGTGCACGTGCCAGTACGCGCCTGGCCGACCGAGACAGGATCGCTGTACTCCTGACCGACTGCGCTGTGATTCATGAGACTTCCTCCTCCGAAATTTCGCTCATACGGCGCGCGAGACGGAAGCACCGTCATGGCAGTCGGCTTCTCGGGCTTGCCACCTGATGCCGTGGCCGAAGAACTCCTCACGGGGATCTGCCATGGCCGGACGAAGCCGGTCATGACAGGAGTGCCAGCGCGCTGTACCAGACCGGGCTCACGTTGAGCCGGTCCGGATAGAGCTCCAGCATCTGGTCGAAGAACTCACGCGGGCTCGGTTTCACTGCCAGCAGGCGCTGCGCGTCGAGCAGATAGCCGCGGGTCTGCTCCAGGATCGACGGGTCATCGGGGAGCTCTCGGTTCTTGTGGCCGGCGACGACCGCGCGTGGGCGCAGCGCGGCGACGGTGTCGAGCGCGGTGAGCCACTTCTCGATTCCGCCGCCGGGGCTTTCCAGCAGGTACTGGTGAACTCCGTTGTAGGCGACGTCACCGGCCACGACGAGGCCGATCGACGGCACGTGCAGGACGGTGGTGTCGTCGGTGTCGGTGTGGCCGGTCTCCACCGCCAGCAGGCGGTGGCCCTCCAGTTCGAACCCCTCGGCGGGAATCACCCGGTACACAACGGGACTGTCGGGAATGAGTCCGGGGAAGTCCACATCCCAGGTCTGTTCGCGCCCCTCGGTGGCCTGCTCGTGCATCAGCCGGATCGTGCCCTCGGTCGCATACGGCACGGCGTCGGGGAACCGCCGCATCAGCAGATCGGTGCCGAACCAATGGTCGCCGTGCCCGTGGGTGGCGTAGATACAGGCCAACCGCCTGCCCCAGTGCTCGATCCAGTCGCCGACGCCGTGCACCTGCTCGCGGGTGAACGGCGGGTCGACCAGGACCGCGCCCGCCTCGCCGAGGATCAAGGTACATGCCAGCGGCGAGGACACGATCGGGCTTCCGTCAGGCAGGCGCATGGGCCGTTCGCGGCGCACCCCGTCGAAGACCAGCACCTCGTAGCGCAGCTCCGTCACGTCGAACCTCCTGGCTCTACGACCGCTCGCCGAACACAGACCTTGGGAGGGATCCGACCCGGATGACGTCCGGATCGACGGTGAACAATTCCCGCAAGAGGCGGCCGAAGCCACCGGCGACGACGTGGCGTGCATGCCGTGCCTCCGGCAGCCGCAGTGCGGGTCGCAAGACTCCTCGCTACTTCCCGGGTACGAGGAACACCTTTCCCTGTCGGCCCTTCTGCTCTGCCTGGGCGACGGCTTCACCGATGTCGTCGAGAGAATACTTGCGCCCGGGAGAAGTCTCGATGATTCCCTCCCGCATAAGTGTCACGATGTCTTCCCGCAACTGCCGCCGTTCCGCGTCCGTGAGCCTCGGAAGCCAGTACCCGAGCCAGTAGACCTCCAAAGTACGGCGGCCCGCCAGGATGTAACGCGGGTCCTCACCGACACGGATCGGCTCGCCCGTCAGGGAGCCGTACACCAGCATCCGCCCGTCCTCGTGGAGCGCCTTGAACATCTGCGTTCCGGTTTCTCCGACCACCGGATCGATGGCGTACTTCACACCTTCGGGCCCGACGATTTCACGGACCTGTTCGTCGATCGGCCCCTCGGTGGACACGATGACGGCGTCGGCGCCGAGGGTTTCCAGCTCGGCCACCGATTCGCGCCTGCGTACGACGTTCACGGTCCGGATACCGTCGCACTTGGCCATCCTGATGACCATGCGTCCCAGCTCGGAACCTGCCGCGGACTGGAGGAGCCACTCACCCTTGGGGACCGCCAGCACACGGCGGACCATGAGGATCGCGGAGGCGGGATTGATGACGAAGGAGGCCACCTGTTCATCGGGGATCTCATCGGGTACCGGGAAGAGGTCGGTCGCAGGAACAACAGCGTATTCCGCCCAGTTTCCCCCCTGCCCGTTGACGACCGACACCCGCTGCCCACTGGTGAAGTCCTTCACCCCGGGCCCGAGGACATCCACGATGCCGACGCCCTCGAATCCGACCGGCGCCGGGAACCTGGCCTGAACGCCCGCATAGAACCCCCGCACGTACAGGAGGTCCGACGGGTTCACGGGAGTCGCCAGAATGCGAAGTCTTACTTGCCCCTCCCCGGGCTCCGGGACAGGCACGTCTTCGACTTCAAGAACCTCGGATGGCTCACCGTGTCGAGCGAATCGAATAGCCTTCATCACCTCGACCTTTCTGTGCATGACATCACCGAAAAGCACAGCTGAATTGCTGGACAATCTGCTCGCCGTTGAGACCGCAAGAGATGTTGCGGAGATCGATGATTGAAATGTGCCGGAGCCCGCCGGTCGCGCCCTGGCGAATGGGCATAGTCAGACCCGCCCTCTGCAGCGATCGTAGCCCGCGCACCTCGGCAACGCCCACAGGAGGCGCCGGCACCTCAGTCGGAGCTCCGGCTGTGCTCCCTCGCCTTGAAACCGGCAGCCAGACCCGCTCGCCCCCCGGACGGTTTCCGGCCAGGCCGCGCCCGGTCACCGTCATCGTCCTCCGACGCCTCGACAGCACGCCCAGTCGCTCAGGGAGACAGGGAGCGGGATGCCCTGCCGCTCGGTGCGCTTCCTCTGCCCTGTCGACCCTGGTCGGCGCCCTTCGTCGCCCCGCCGGGGGCCAGGTGACGACGCGTATCGGTTGTCCTGCCTGGAAGACCTCGTAGAGCTCGCGGGTCATGTACTGGCGCGAGTTGAGTGACTTCTTTCTGGGGACCGAATAGCCCAGAATTCAGACTCGGGGAGGACCAATTCGATGGTCTGCGGCTGCGGCGGGGACGGGTCCCGGCCGCAGGACCGTGTACCAGGAAATGGAGAATGCCGGGGGCTGAGCTGGGTCAGCGATCTTCGGGGAAGGTGTCGCCGTACATCGGCAGGCCGCTGACGGACTCCTTCCGGGAAACCTCGTCCTCGATCACGTCCCAGTGCTCCACCAGGACGCCGTCCTGGAGGCGGACGAAGTCGACGGCGATCCAGGGGGCGGGCTGTCCGTGCCCGGTGAAGCGTCCGCGCACGATGACCATGTCCCCTTCGGCCATGGCCAGTTCCCAGTCGTGCCTCAGCTCGGCCGGGGCGCTCTTGATCAGGTCGAACAGGCCGTCGCGGCCGGGAGGGATGTGGGCGCTGTGCTGGATGTAGTCGGGGGACCAGAAGCGTTCGGCGGCGGTGTAGTCCCGCTGGTTGAAGAGGGTGTCGAAAGCCTCGATGACGATGGCCTTGTTCCTGTCTTCCATGGTGCTCATGGGGTGGTCACCTACTGTTCGTTGTTGTGAGAGATGGCGTACTGGCGTTGAGGACCTGCACGGGTTCCAGGGCGCACCCGACCAGTTGGACTTCGCCCTTGTGGTCGCGGAAAGCGCCGGCTGGTCGTGCGGTTCGGTGGCAGGGGGTCACCACTGCGGGTTCGCGAAATCCAGCACGAGGCGGCCACGCACTCCGCCGGCGGCCAGGCGCTGGTGTGCCTCGGCGGCATGCGAGGCCGGCAGCAGGTCGCCGACGCGGAGGGTCAGTTCGCCCTTCTCCGCCTGACGGGCGAGCCGGTCGAGCAGGGCGGTGTCGGTGGCGGCGCTGAAGGAGGAGATCGGGTGGATCGTGATGCCGCACTCGGTCGGGCCGGTCCAACCCTTGAGACTGACCAGTGCTCCGCCATCGGCGACCGCACCGAGCGCCCGCGCGTTGAGGGCGGCTCCGTCGATCAGCGCGGGTGCGCCGTCCGGCAGCACGTGGCGGATGTCGGTTGCGGCGTCCTGATGGCGCAGCACGACCTGGTCGGCGCCCAGGTTCCGCACCGCCGCGTGGTCTGCGTCGGATGCGTAGGCCAGCACGGTCAGACCATCTGCCTTCGCGGTCTCGAGGGCGAAGCCGCCCACCGCTCCGGCGGCTCCCACGATGACGAGCGTCGCCCCGGGGTCAGGGCGATCGCGTCGAGGGACAGCCGTGCGGTGACCGCGTTGAGCAGCAGTGTGGCGGCCTCGGGGAAGGTGGCCTTCGCGGGAGCGGGTACCACCGGTGCCTGGGAGACGACCAGTTGCTCGGCGGTAGGTGTGCTCCGGCGGCACGTAGATGTCCTCGGCGGTGTGCCACAGAAAGAAGGGGGGTGAGCCCGCGGACACCAGCGCGTCGAGCGACGTCGCACGACGCAGGTCGGGCGAGGCGTTGTCGCCGAGCAGGATCAGTCGTGCGGGACGGTAGCTCTCGGTCTCCATCGACGTGATCGCATAGCCGAGAACAGCGAACTGGACCGACTCACGAGGATCCTCGCCCGGCGCGAGCGCGGCCAGCCCGGCGAGGTGCCCGCCGGCCGAGAAGCCGACGACTCCGATGCGCTCGGCCCCCTGTTCGCGCCGGCGCCGGATCTCGGACCGCAGCGCCAGCAGCGGGGCGGGATGCGGGACGTTCAGCGGATACCGGAAGGCGCTTGCCGACAGTCCCAGCCCGGTGAGCCATGCGACGATCGGTTCCGCTTCGTGCGGAGCGTGCATCGCGTAGCCGCCGCCGGGCAGCACGATCAGGTGCGTGGTCACGGATGGGACCAGACCGGCCCGTCCTCGAGCCGTCGGTGCTGTTTCATGCCGGTCGCTCACGCTCAACCTCCGTGCTCGTTCGAATGCGAACCGTGTGCGGCCGTCGCCTTCTGCCAGGGCCTCGGCCGAGGCTTTTGGTGCGTGTACGGCCCGTCGACAATCGACCATGCCAGGCGCCGTAGATCCCGGGTGCGCTCAGGTGCTTGGTGCATCGAGCCAGCCATGCTTGTCACTCGGCGCGTGCGGGAAGGGCCGGCCTGGACAGGGCTCTATGCCAAGGCCCCGGGGAGAGTCGCGTTCGCCCGATTTGATCATGGGATGCCGTGCAGGGTGAGGATGGCTTCGGGGCGGGTGTGAGCGCGGCGGCCAC
>NZ_JBIVPK010000021.1:0-133962 GCF_044754605.1 Streptomyces sp. NPDC093064 | reverse complement strand
CACAGCGTGAAAGGGAGGTCGTCGTCATGTCCGGCAGATTCCCATGTGGGTGAACCACTCGATCCCCGAACGATCACCGAAGGTTTAATTTCAAGCTAAGCCCCACAGGGCTTAGCTCAAATGTTGCTCTGAAGGTGCGGGCGGCGGGGTTCGGGTCCCGGCGCCCGGGCCATACCCCCGTCACGTGCACCGTGTGGAGCGGGCAAGAGGGGGCGAGGCCACGATGGAGCGGCTGGGGACGGGGATCGGGTGGCGGCCGGAGATCGCGGACGCCGTGGAGGAGATGCCGGGCGTCGACTGGGTCGAGGCCGTCGCCGAGAACGTGTGTCCCGCGCATCTTCCCGAGTCACTGCTGCGCCTGCGCCGCCGCGGGGTGACCGTGGTGCCGCACGGGGTCTCGCTCGGCCTCGGCGGTGCCGACCGGCCGGACGAGGGCCGGCTGAGCGCCCTCGCCGAGCGGGCGCAGGCGCTCGGCTCGCCGCTGGTGACCGAGCACATCGCGTTCGTGCGCGCGGGCGGCACGCTGACCGCCTCCCCGCGGCTGGAAGCCGGGCATCTGCTGCCCGTGCCGCGCACCCGCGACGCCCTCGACGTGCTGTGCGAGAACGTCCGGATCGCTCAGGAGGCACTGCCCGTGCCGCTCGCCGTGGAGAACATCGCCGCGCTGCTGGCCTGGCCGGACGAGGAGCTGACGGAGGGCCAGTTCCTGTACGAACTGGCCGACCGCACGGGTGTGAGGCTGCTGATCGACGTGGCCAATCTGCACACCAACCACGTGAACCGCGGAGAGGAACCGGCCCGGGCGCTGGCCGAACTCCCCCTCGAAGCCATCGCGTACGTCCATGTGGCGGGCGGCTTCGAACGCGACGGCGTCTGGCACGACAGCCACGCCCACCCGGTGCCGCGGCCGATCCTCGACATCCTGACCGACCTCGCCTCGCGCGTCGCCCCGGCGGGGGTCCTGCTGGAGCGCGACGAGAACTTCCCCGAACCGGCTGAACTGGAGCGGGAGTTGACGGCCATCGGAACAGCGGTGGAGTCGGGGCGTACGGCGGCCCGGCGGGCGGTCGATCCCGCCCCCGGCCCCGACCGCGCCCCCACCTCCGGTCCCGGCCAGGCACCGGACGCCGGCGGCCGCGGTGCGCCCGGACCGGATCCGCGGACGGCCGGCGGCACCGAGCCCGCGCGGCAGCGGCTCGCCCTCGCGCAGACCTCGCTGCTGTCGGCGCTCGTCGCCGGGACGCCCGCGCCGGAGGGGTTCGACCGGGTGCGCATCGGCGTGCAGGCACGGTCGCTGGCCGCGAAGCGGGCGGACGTCGTGGCCAAGGTGGCGCCCGAACTGCCAATGCTGCTCGGCGAGGGGTACCGGACCGCTTTCCTCGCGTATGCGCAGAGTCACCCGATGACCGGGGGCTACCGGCAGGACGCCTTGGAGTTCGCGGAGTCCCTGCTGCTGACCGGCAGGCCCCGGAACGAGGGCGTCCGGCGGGAGTTGCGGGAGTGGTGGCTGGACCGCTCGGGGCCGGCGCCGCGGTCGCGCCGTCCGGCGGTACGGGTGGCCCGCGCGGCCCAGCGGGTGCTGCTGCGTCGCTGATCCCGGCCCCGACGCCCTGACCTCGGGAAACAAACGGAACGTCACATACCGGCAACACCTTGTCCGGATGGCGAACAAGGCATGGCGTTTCCCAGGCCTCTGGCATAGAAACGCGTCATGTTCTGGGTCCTTCTCCTGCTCCTGGCCTGGGCCTTCGCGGGCTCGGCGTGTATGCGGCTGTGCCTGGCCGCAGTACGCGCCGCGGCCGTCGACGTGGACGCGGGCCGGGGCCGTGATCTGACGCTCTACGAGGCGGCGTTCCTCTCGGGCGGACCCGCGCGGGTCGCCGATCTGACCCTGGTCTCCATGGCACGCCAGCGCCGGCTGCTGCTCGCGCACACCGGCTGGGCGACGGTCGTCGATCCGCGCGGGCGGGACGAGATGGAGCGTTCCGTCATAGGTGCGATCGGCCCGGAGGGACAGTCCCGGATCGCGCCGGTGCGCACGGCCGCGGCCACCGCGGACGCGGTGCGCGGCCTCGCCGACCGGCTCGTCAGCGCCGGTCTCGCCGTGCCGGACGGGGACGGGTCCACGATCGCGGCCGGGGTCCGCCGGGTGCGGACGGCCACGCTGGCCGTCCTCGCCCTGGGCACGACCGCGCTGCTGCTGCCCGGCCCGACCGGGATGCCCCGCGAGCTGATCGCCCTCTGGTTCGCGCTGCCGCTCGCGCTCACCCTGAGCTGCCTGGCCATCGCCCGCTTCGAGGTCCACCCGTACTCGCGTTGGGCGTCCCCGGCCGGACAGCGCCTGCTCGGCGCGCTGAACCGGCGGGTGAACGGGACCGGTGACGAGCGTACGTACCTGGCGTCCGTGGCCGTGCACGGCGTCAGCGCGATCGGCGAACCGAACCTGCGCGCGGCCTTCGCCCACCGCGACCAGCCCCCGTCCGACCGGCCCTCGCGCGGTACGCCCCCGCACGGCCGGGCCCTCCGGGACCGGTAACCCGCGACCGGCCCGGGCCAGAACCAACGGGCGTACGGGCACAGGAATGTGGGCGTACGGGCGCCGGTGCGTGCCAGAGCGCGCGCCCGGCACCAGCGCTCGCGCGGGGCGCGTCGGGAGCATCGGCGCCGACACCGGCGGGGCGGTGCTTGCCCTCCCCACCAGGGCGAACGAAACATCCCTTCTGTCGCTGCCGTGCACCGAAGGGATACGCGATGACCGCTGCCGCCGTCTGGACGGCCGCCGGGTCCCTGGTCCTCACCGCCCTCGCCGGCGCCCCGGCCTCGGGCGCCGCGCGCCTTCCCGGCACCGCGGCGGAACCGCGCGGCATCGTCGTGGCCGCGGCGCGCGCCCAAGCGGCCGGAATCGACTTCGGCGCGTGCCCGAAGGCGCGGGACCTGCCCGGCACCATGGAGTGCGGCACGGTTGTGGTGCCCCTCGACTACGCGCACCCCGACGGCGAGCGGATCCGGCTCGCCGTCAGCCGGGTGCGGGCCACCCACAAGGACCCGCGCAACAGCAAGCGCAGAGTGCCCCGTCAGGGCGTCCTGGTGTTCAACCCGGGCGGTCCCGGCGCCGACGGCACCTCCTTCCCGCTCATGGGTCTGCTGCCGGAGTGGAAGCGCGTCGCCGCCGCGTACGACCTCGTCGGCTACGCCCCGCGCGGGGTGGGCCGGTCGGCCCCGCTGTCCTGCCAGGACCCGAAGGGCTTCTTCAAGGCGCCCACACCCGCGCCGACGCACCCCTCACGGGCGTACAAGGAGCAGCGCGTCGCCGAGGCCAAGGCGTACGCGGGCGGCTGCGCCCGGCGCGCGGGCCAGGCGCTGCGGCACTACAACTCCCTCAACAACGCCCGCGACCTGGACGTGCTGCGGGCGGCGCTGGGTGAGGACCGGCTGACGTTCGTGGGCGCCTCGTACGGCACCTACTTCGGCGCCCTGTACGCCACGCTGTTCCCTTCGCACGTGCGCCGGATGGTCTTCGACGCGGCGGTGAACCCTGCGCCGGACCGGATCTGGTACCGCAACAACCTGGACCAGTCGGCCGCGTTCGAGGCCCGCTGGGCGGACTTCCGGGAGTGGACGGCCCGGCACGACGACGTGTACGCGCTGGGCCGCACGGCCGGGCAGGTGCAGAAGAGCTACGACAGGGCGCGGGAGCGGCTCGCCGCCGAACCGGCGGGCGGCTCGGTGGGACCGGGGCAGTTGCAGGGCCTGTTCCTGACGGCCGGGTACTACGACGACTACTGGCCGGGCGGTGCCGAGGCCCTGTCGGCGTATCTGAAGGGCGACCCCAAGCCGCTGGTCGCGCTGGCGGCCCCGCACCGGGAGGGGGCCGCCGAGGCGGAGAACGGCAACGCGGTCTACACGGCCGTGGAGTGCAACGACGCCGACTGGCCGACGGACTTCGAGGTCTGGGACCGGGACAACACCCGGCTCGCGCGGCTGGCGCCGTTCGAGACCTGGAGCAATGTGTGGGCGAACCTGCCGTGCGCCTACTGGAAGGCACCCCGGCAGCGGCCCCTGGATGTGCGGACCGGGCCGGGTGAGCTGCCGCCGACGCTGATCCTGGCCGCAGAGCGGGACGCGGCCGCTCCGTACGACGGCGCCCTGGAGCTGCGCCGGCGCCTGGCCGGTTCGGTGCTGGTGACCGAGCGGGGCGCGGGCACGCACGGCATCGCGGGCGGGCCGAACGCGTGCGTCAACGCGTATCTGGACGCCTACCTGCTCCAGGGCCGCCTGCCGGTGCGGCAGGCGGCGTGCGCCCCGCGCGCGGAGCCGAGGCCGGACGGCCCGACCTTCCACGAGTCCCGCGCACGCCAACTGCGCGAGGCCCTGAAGAACGCCACCGGCCGGCCCGCCGCCACCCACTGACCAAGCCGGGTCCCGGGGCCGGCCACGGGACCCGGCCGGGTGTCAGGCCAGACCCGCCACCAGCTCGGCGATGTCCTTGCGGCGCCCGGTGAAGAACGGGATCTCCTCGCGGACGTGCCGGCGGGCCTCCGAGGCGCGCAGGTGCCGCATGAGGTCGACGATGCGGTGCAGCTCGTCGGCCTCGAAGGCGAGGACCCACTCGTAGTCGCCGAGGGAGAAGGACGCGACCGTGTTGGCCCGCACGTCCGGGTAACCCCGGGCCATCTTGCCGTGGTCGGCGAGCATGCGGCGGCGGTCCTCGTCCGGCAGCAGGTACCAGTCGTAGGAGCGCACGAAGGGGTAGACGCTGACGTAGTCGCGCGGCGTCTCGTCGGCGAGGAACGCCGGGATGTGCGAGCGGTTGAACTCGGCGGGACGGTGCAGCGCCATGTTCGACCACACCGGCTCCAGCGCGCGGCCGAGCCTCGTGCGGCGGAAGAGGTTGTACGCCTCCTGGAGCTGGTCGCTCGTCTCGGCATGCCACCAGATCATGAGGTCGGCGTCGGCGCGCAGGCCCGAGAGATCGTACGTGCCGCGGATGGTCACGTCCTTGGCGGCGAGCTGGTCGAACAGCTCCTGGACCTCGTCCGCGTAGCCCGCGCGGTCCTCCGGAAGCAGATCCTTCAGCTTGAAGACGGACCACAGCGTGTAGCGGATGACCTCGTTGAGGTCCTTGGCCAGCTTGCCCTTGTTCGGGATCCTGCCGGACTCGGTGGTGGGGGCGTCGTCACTCATGAGGCTATTCTCCCGCTCCGCCGTGCAGACTCTGCACCGGGTCCGCGGTCAGCTCCCGCACGGCGCGCAGGTCGCCTTCCAGCTGGTCCACGGCCGCGTACGCGCTCGCGACGCACGCGGGGATGCCCACCCCGTCGTACACCGCGCCGCACACCGCCAGACCGGGCAGCTTGCCGACGTGCTCGCGGATGCGGGCCACGCGCGCGTGGTGGCCGACGGGGTACTGGGGCAGGCCGTCGGTCCAGCGGGTGACGCGGGTCTCCAGGGGCGCGGCGTCCAGGCCGGTCGCCTCGCGCAGGTCGTGCCGGGAGACCTCGACGAGGTCGGCGTCCTCGCGCTGAAGGATCTCCGTCTCGCCGTACCGCCCCACGGAGGTGCGCAGCACGAGCACGTCCGGGTTCTCGTCGGCGATCCAGCCCCACTTCTGGGAGGCGAAGGTGGACGCCTTGATGGTGCGGCCGTCGACGGGGGGCACCAGGAAGCCGCTGCCCTCGGGCAGGGCGGTGCCGGCGCGGCGGTAGGCGAGGGTGATCAGGGCCATGGAGGCGTACTCGACGGCCCGCAGCTCGGCGGCGGCCTCCGGAGACTCGGCGCGCAGCAGCCCGGCGGCGGCGGGCGCGGGCACGGCGACGACCACCGCGTCGGCATGCAGCACGCGGTCACCGGCGGCCACCCGCCAGGACGTACGGTCCTGCCGGCGCAGCTCCGTCACGGGGGTCCCGGTCAGGATCTCGCCGCCGCGGGCCCGCACCGACTCCGCGACCGCGAGCGGCAGCCGGCCCACACCGCCCTCGACGCCCATGAACACCGGCCCGGTCTGCTGTGCGGCGGCCGCCGCGGCCTGGATCTCGCGGACCCCCTCCAGCAGCGAGTCGTGGGTCTGCGCGGCCCGGAAGAGCTGGGGGACGGCCGAACGCATCGAGATGCGGTAGGCGTCGCCGGCGTAGACCCCGCCGAGCAGGGGCTCGACCAGGCGGTCGACGACCTCGCGGCCCAGGCGTGCGGCCACGTACTCGCCGACCGCCACGTCGTCGCCGACCTCCGTACGGGGCAGCTCGTTGTCGCGCCCGATGCGGGCGAGGCCCTCCTCGGACAGCACGCCGGCCAGCGCGGAGGCGGTGCCGGGGACGCCCATGACGTGTCCCTTCGGCATGGGCCGCAGGGCGTCGCGGGTCCAGATGGAGGCGCTCGCCGTGGCGGGCGGCTGGAGGTGCCCGGCGAGTCCCGTCTCGCGCGCGAGGGTCACGGCCTCGGGCCGGCGGGCCAGCATCGACTCGGCTCCCAGGTCGACGCGGACGCCGGCGATCTCGCCCGGCAGCAGCTTGCCGCCGACCCGTTCCGCCGCCTCCAGCACGGTCACCCGCGCCCCGCGCTGCAACAGCCGGTGCGCGGCCGCCAGCCCCGCGATCCCGGCCCCGATGACGACGACATGGCCCGTGCCCGTACCCGTTGCGCTCATGAGCCCACTCTCTCAGACCGCTCCGACGCTGCTCCCGTGCCCCGGTGTCCGGCCCGAGTCGTGAACGTGACCGCATCGGAACCGTTTTCGGCCAACGTCTCGCGCGGCTCGGGAGTCGAAGAAGCGTCATCGGTCAAGAAGACCCTCGGGGGTATGCCACATGCGCACACGACGTTCCGTCCGGCCCGCTTCCGCCCTGGCCGGGCTCCTGCTCGCCGCCGCCCTCGCGCTCACCGGGTGCGGCGCGGGCGGCAGCAACGACTCCTCCACCAAGTCCGCCGCCGCCGCGGCCGGCGGCGAGGCCCAGAAGGGCGCGGCGGACAGCGGCCGCGGCACGGCCTCCAAGGCGAGGGCCACCGCGCCGCCTCGGATCGGCGCGAGCCACATCATCCGCACCGCCTCGCTCACCGTGCAGGTCAAGGACGTGCCGAAGGCCCTCGACACGGCCCGCACCACCGTCGAGAACGCCGGGGGCTACGTCGGCGACGAGAGCACCAGCCGCGACGAGGACGGCCACGAACGCACGCGTGTGGTGCTGCGCGTGCCCGCCGACAGGTACGACGAGGTCCTCAGCGGCCTGGAGGGCACCGGCAAGCTGATCGAGCGCACGGCGAAGGCGCAGGACGTCACCGACCAGGTCGTCGACGTGGACAGCCGCATCAAGTCGCAGCGCGCGAGTGTGGCGCGGGTGCGCGAGCTGATGGACCGGGCGACGCGGCTCAGCGACGTGGTCAGCCTGGAGGGCGAGTTGAGCCGCCGCGAGTCCGACCTGGAGGCACTGCTGGCCCAGCAGTCGTCGCTGAAGGATCGCACCAGCCTGGCCACCATCACCCTGTCGCTGTCCCGGACCCCGGCCGCGCCGGTGGTCGCCGAGGACGACGAGCCCGGATTCGTGGACGCGCTGGCGGGCGGCTGGCACGTGTTCGTCACCGTGCTCCGCTGGATCGCCCTGGCCATCGGGGCGCTCCTCCCGTTCGCCGCGGCGGCGGCTCTCCTCGTGGCGCTGTGGCTGTGGGTCGTACGGCCCCGGCTGCCCCGGCGCCCCGCCGCCGCGACGCCCACCATGACCGCCCTGGGCGCGGTGCCGGACTCCCGGCAGGCGCCCGCGGACCCGGCCGGGAAGCCCAGCGCCGAACCGGACCCCCAGGACTGAGACGCCCTCGGGACTGAGACGCCCTCGGGACTGAGACGACCTCGGGACTGGGACGACCCGTCCCCGTAGCGTGTTCGCATGGACGTGAGCGCTGCGCGGGATGCCCGGGGAACCAAGGAACGCCTTGTCGTGATCGGCGGCGACGCCGCGGGGATGTCCGCGGCGTCGCAGGCACGACGGCTGCGCGGGCCGGACGAGCTGGAGATCGTGGCGTTCGAACGCGGCCACTTCACCTCGTTCTCGGCATGCGGCATCCCATACTGGGTGGGCGGCGACGTCGGCGAGCGGGACCTGCTGATCGCCCGCACGCCCGAGGAGCACCGCGCGCGGGGCATCGACCTGCGGATGCGCACCGAGGTGACGGAGATCGACGTGGCCGCCGGCCGCGTGCGCGCGCGGGACGTCGATTCCGGCGCGGAGTCCTGGACGCCGTACGACAAGCTCGTGATCGCGACCGGGGCCCGCCCCGTCCGGCCCGACATGCCCGGCGCCGACGCGCCCGGCGTGCACGGGGTGCAGACCCTCGACGACGGGCAGGCCCTGCTGGACAGCCTCGCACGCGCGCGTGGCCGCCGGGCGGTGGTGATCGGGGCGGGCTACATCGGGGTGGAGATGGCCGAGTCGCTCATCAAGCGCGGCTACGAGGTGACGGTCGTCAACCGCGGCCGGGAGCCGATGTCCACGCTCGACCCCGACATGGGCTGCCTGGTGCACCGGGCCATGTCGGGCCTGGGCATCACCATGATCGACGACGCCGAGGTGACCAAGGTGCTCACCGGCGACGACGGCCGGGTCCGGGCGGTGGCGACCACGGACGCCGAGTACCCGGCGGACGTGGTCGTGCTGGGCATCGGGGTACGCCCGGAGACCGCGCTCGCGCGGGCGGCCGGGCTCCCGCTCGGTGCGCGCGGCGGGCTGCTCACCGACCGGGCGATGCGGGTGCGCGGCCACGAGAACATCTGGGCCGGCGGCGACTGCGTGGAGGTCCTGGACCTGGTCTCCGGACAGCTGCGCCACGTCCCGCTGGGCACTCACGCCAACAAGCACGGACAGATCATCGGCACCAACGCGGCCGGCGGCTACGCCACCTTCCCGGGCGTGGTCGGCACCGCGGTGAGCAAGGTGTGCGACCTGGAGATCGCGCGCACCGGGCTGCGCGAGAAGGACGCCCGCCGGGCGGGCCTGAAGTTCGAGACGGTCACCATCGAGTCGACCAGTCGCGCGGGCTACTACCCCGGCGCCTCCCCGATGACCGTCAAGATGATCGCCGAACGCCGCACCGGCCGCCTGCTGGGCGTGCAGATCGTCGGCCGTGAGGGCGCGGCGAAGCGGGTCGACATCGCCGCGGTCGCCCTCACGGCCGGTCTGACGGTGGAGCAGATGACGGCCCTGGACCTGGGCTACGCGCCACCGTTCTCCCCGGTGTGGGATCCGGTGCTGGTGGCGGCCCGCAAGGCCGCGGCGAAGGTCCGTGACAGCATGGCGTGAGCCCTGGCCGGCCAGGATCTCCCGTTGGGGCATGCGTATACGCGTGGGGCATACGTATACGCGGACGGCGGCGTTCGCCGGTTCGGCGAGCGCATCGCGGGCAGAACTTTTCTGTGGTCATTCCCGTCCATGATGTGAACCCGTCGCGGCGCACCCCGTGGGTGACGTACGCCCTGATCGCCGCGAACTTCGTCGTGTTCCTGCTCACCCCCGGCATCTCCGGGTCCTTCACGGGCAGCAGCACACTGGCGCAGCTGTGCCATCTCCAGGCTTTCACGGAGCAGTACGCGCTGGTGCCCAGAGAGTTGATCCACCATCAGCTGCCGGCACTGGTCCCGACGGGCGCCGTCGGGGTGGGCCCGCACGGCCCGGGCTGCGTGGTGGGGCCGCCCGCCTACGACAAGTCGCCCGTGCTGTCGGTCCTCACGGCGATGTTCCTGCACGGCAGCTGGCTGCACCTGCTGGGCAACATGCTGTTCCTCCTCATCTTCGGCAACAACATCGAGGACCGCATGGGCCACCTGCGGTACCTGCTGTTCTACGTCGTCTGCGGCTACGCGGCCGGATACGGCTTCGCGCTGCTCAACGCGGCCTCCAGTGAGCCCCTGATCGGCGCGTCGGGGGCGATCGCGGGCGTCCTGGGCGCCTACCTGGTGCTGTATCCCAGGGCGCGCGTGTGGGTGCTCGTGCCCTTCCTGATCTTCCTGCCGCTGCGGCTGCCGGCCTGGGTGGTGCTGGGCTTCTGGTTCGTGCTCCAGGCGTTCTACTCCTCCGGCCAGGCCGTCGCCGAGGCGGGGACCGTGGCCTACGCGGCCCACGTGGTCGGCTTCATCGCGGGCATGCTGCTCGCCTGGCCCCTCAAGCCGGGTACTCCCCCACCTCCCGAACCGCGCAGCATCCTCTTCGGACGGCAGACGCGACGGGCCTGGTAGGGGGCGGGTCGGACCTCCTTACTCGGGGGCACCGGCCGGCACGCGGTAAACCGGTGTCCTGGACGGCGCGTTGCCGCGATCATGGACCGGACACCGACACGCAACCGATGAGGAACCGTCCGCCATGCCTGTCCCCGCCGACCCGACGGTCCTTCACCCGATGCCCGAGCAACCGCGGGTGGTGCTGCTCCGGCCGCTGGTGAAGTCCCCACTGATCGAGGTCGGGGAGTACTCCTACTACGACGACCCGGACGACCCGACCGCGTTCGAGACCCGCAACGTGCTCCACCACTACGGGCCCGAGAAGCTGATCATCGGCAAGTTCTGCGCGCTGGGCACGGGAGTGCGGTTCATCATGAACGGCGCCAACCACCGCATGGACGGCCCCTCGACCTTCCCCTTCCCCACCATGGGAGGCTCCTGGTCCGAGCACTTCGACCTGCTCACCGGCCTGCCGAACCGAGGGGACACCGTCGTCGGCAACGACGTCTGGTTCGGCCATGGCACGACGGTGATGCCCGGTGTGCGGATCGGACACGGCGCGATCATCGCCACCGGCGCCGTGGTCACCTCCGACGTACCCGACTACGGCATCGTCGGGGGCAACCCGGCCCGCCTCATCCGCACCCGCTACGACGACCGGGACATCGCCCGGCTGCTGGCGGTGGCCTGGTGGGACTGGCCCGCGGAGCGCATCACCGAGCATGTGCGGACGATCATGTCGGGCAGCATCGCCGATCTCGAAGCCGCCGCCCCGGACGCCCCGCACATGTGACGCGCGCACGGCCGGACCGCGCCGAGGGCCGTGCCCCGGCGCGGGCCCCGGCGGTCAGAGGTCCAGCACCAGCCGGGGGCAGCGGGCGCGGCCGACGCAGATCATCATGGTGTCGTTGGCGGCGCGTTCCTCCTGCGACAGGAGGCTGTCCCGGTGGTCGGGCACGCCTTCGACGACCTTGGTCTCGCAGGTGCCGCAGATGCCCTCCCGGCAGGAGTTCGGGGCGTCGATCCCCTGGTCCTCCAGCGCCTGGAGGATCGTCGTGCCGGCGGGCACGGTGACGCTGCGGCCGGTGCGCTGGAGCACCACCTCGAACTCCCCGTCGGCGTCCGGGGCATCGGGCTCCCGGGGCGCCGCGGCGAACCGCTCGGTGTGCAGGGCGCCGGAAGGCCACGGGGCGCAGAACCGCTCGACGGCGGCGAGCAACGGCTCGGGGCCGCAGCAGTAGACCGCCGTCCCCTCCCTCGGCACGCCCAGGAAGGGCTCCAGGTCGAGCAGGCCGTACTCGTCCTGCGGGCGCACCAGCACCCGGTCGCCGTAGCGGGCCAACCGCGGCAGGAACGCCATGCTCGCTCGCGTCCGCCCGCCGTACAGCAGCGTCCAGCGGGCGCCGGCGGAGGCGGCCCGGTCCAGCATCGGCAGCAGCGGGGTGATCCCGATGCCTCCCGCGACGAACAGGTACTCGGGGACGTCGACCAGCGGGAACCGGTTGCGCGGCCCGGTCACCTCGACCTCCTGGCCGGGGCGCAGGGTCTCGTGCACCGCCCGGGAGCCGCCGCGAGACGCCGGTTCCCTGAGCACGGAGACCCGCCAGACGGACCGGTCCGCGGGCGACCCGTTGAGCGAGTACTGCCGGGTGAGGGAGCCGGGCAGGCTCAGGTCCACGTGCGCCCCCGGCTCCCACGCCGGCAGGTCTCCGCCGTCGGGCCGCCGCAGGTGCACCGAGACCACCCCTTCGGCCTCCCGGACCAGGGCGGACACACACAGCCGAAGCCGCCGCTCCCCGTCCGCGACGGGTGCCGCCGCCATCAGGGCACCCAGCTCAGGGTGCGGCCCCGGGCGGAGCCGAGGCGGACCACGGCGACCCGGGTGTCCGGACCGTCCGAGGGGCTTGGGCCGTCCGGGTGCCGGACGTCCACGTGCAGGGGGTCGTCTCCCGCCAGCACCATCGCGTCCGCGTCGGCCAGCAGGTGCCGTTCCTCCACCAGCAGCCGTCCCCCGGTGGAGACCAGGACCAGCACGTCGTCCTCGGCGCGGTCCACGGTCGTCCCGGCTCCGGGGTCGAGTACCTCGACACGGGCACGGACCGCGGCGGGGTCGGCCGCGACCTCCAGCAGCGCCCCGTCCGGCAGGGCTTCGGTGATCCGCCGCGCCCCGGGCAGCGGGGCGGTGCTGGGGCCGTGTCCTTCGGCGAGCAGCCGCACCTGCCACTGCCAGGGCTCACGGCGGGGCGTGTCCGGTGCGGCCGCGACCTCCCGGCAGCCGCCGTCCACCTGCCGGTGGGCGTTGGCGCGGAGCAGGAGCCTCATCGGTCGTCCTCCTTCGTCGTCACTCGGAACTCGAGGGGGTTTCTCACTCGAGGGGGTTTCTCAAGGGTGGGTGCCGGGGGCGCTCATCGCACGGCGGCCAGGAAGGCCTTGGTCCGTTCGTGTCGGGGTGCGGTGATGACCTGCCGGGCGGGTCCGGTCTCGACGACCTGGCCGCCGTCGAAGAAGACCACCCGGTCGGCGACCTCGCGGGCGAAGCTCATCTCGTGGGTGACCACGATCATGGTCATGCCGGACGCGGCCAGGTCCCGCATCACCCTGAGCACGTCGCCGACGAGTTCGGGGTCCAGGGCCGACGTCGGCTCGTCGAACAGCATCAGCTTGGGCCGCATGCACAGCGCCCTGGCGATGGCCACGCGCTGCTGCTGCCCGCCGGACAGGTGGCGCGGGTAGGCCTGGGCCTTGTCCTTGAGTCCCACCTGGTCGAGCAGGTCCAGCGCCCGCTCGGTGACGACCGCCTTGGGCTCCTTCAGCGCCCGCCGGGGCGCCTCGACGAGGTTCTCCAGCACGGTCATGTGGGGGAAGAGGTTGAAGTGCTGGAACACCATGCCGATCCCGGTGCGCCGGCGGCAGATCTCCTTGTCGCCCAGTTCGTGCAGCCTGGTCCCGCGCTGCTCGTAGCCCATCACCTCGCCGTCCACCCACATCCGGCCGCCGTCGACGGTCTCCAGATGGTTGATGCAGCGCAGGAAGGTGCTCTTGCCCGAGCCGGAGGGGCCGATGAGGCAGACCACCTCGCCCCGCCGGACCTCCAGGTCGACTCCCTTGAGGACCTCCAGCCGCCCGAAGTGTTTGCGGACCTTCTCGGCCCGGACCATCGGGGCCGGTTCCGCGGTGGCACTGCCGGTGGTCATGACTGCCTCCCGGTGGCGATCGGCGCGTGGGTGCTCAGCATCTGCCTCAGCCGCTGGAGCGGGGTGGGCGGCAGCGTGCGGTTGCCGCGCGCGAACCGGCGCTCGACGTAGAACTGCCCGATGGTGAGGATGCTGGTGACGACCATGTACCAGATGCTCGCGACGATGAGCAGCGGGATGGTCTGGAAGTTGCGCGAGTACAGGATCTGCGCGGAGTAGAGCAGGTCGGGCACGGCCAGCACGCTCACCAGGGCGGTGGTCTTGAGCATGCCGATGGTCTCGTTGCCGGTCGGCGGGATGATCACCCGCATGGCCTGCGGCAGGATCACCCGGCGCATGGTCTGCATCCGGGTCAGGCCCAGCGCTCCGGCGGCCTCGGCCTGACCGTGGTCGACGGACAGGATGCCGGCCCGGACGATCTCCGACATGTAGGCGGCCTCGTTCAGGCCGAGGCCGAGGATGGCCGCGACCAGCGGGGTGATCAGCCGGTTGGCGTCCAGGGACAGGCCCGGGATGCCGAAGGTCAGCGTGGGATAGAGCGCCGCCAGGTTGTACCAGAACAGCAGTTGCACCAGCACGGGCGTACCGCGGAAGAACGAGACGTACAGGAACGCCGCGGACCGCACGACGGGGTTGACCGACAGCCGCATCACCGCGAGGACGATGCCCAGTACGACGCCGAGGACCATGCAGATCGCGGTGAGTTCCAAGGTGACGGCCAGTCCGCGGCCGATGGACACGTCCCGCAGGTAGGTGTTGACGACGTCCCAGCCGAAGCGGGGGTTGGTGAACACCGACCGCAGCGTCGCCGCGCCGATCAGCAGCAGTGCGGCCGCCGTCAGCCAGCGGGCCTGGTGCCGTTTGGGGACGACGGTCGGCTCGGTGTCCGGTGTCTTCGCCTCGGTCTCCCGGGCGAGCGGGGTGGGCAGGGCGGCCATGTCAGCTCCCGGACTTCAGGAGCAGGCCGGCGGGGACGTCCCACTTCTTCATGAGCGACTCCATGGTGCCGTCGGACAGGAGGGCCTTCATGGCCGCGTCCAGGGCCGGCTTGAGCGTGGAGCCCTTGGGCAGCGCGATGCCGACGGGGGACGGCTCGTAGTCGGTGCCGGGGGCGAGCTCGAACTTGCCGTTGGACGCCTTGGCCTGGAGCGCGAGGGAGACCGAGTCGGCCATCACCGCGTCGACCCGGCCGCTGACGACCGCGAGGTTGGCGCCGTCCTGGGAGGGGAAGAGCTCGGCCTTCACCGGGGCCTTGCCCGCGCCGGTGCACTGCTGGGAGATCGCGGGCAACTGGTCGAGACCCTGGAGGCTGCCCTTCTGGGCCGAGACGGTGTGCCCGCACAGCGCCATCGGGTCCATCTTCAGTCCCAGCGGGTTGCCCGCCTTGACCGCGATGCCCGAGCCGCCGTTGAGGTACGGCACGAAGTCGACGGTCTTCGACCGCTCCGAGGTGATGGAGAACGCGGAGGCACCCATGTCGAACTTGCGGGCGGCCAGGCCGGGCAGGATGCCGTCGAACCCGGCGTTGACGTGGGTGACCTTCAGGCCCAGCCTGGCGCCGAGGGCGTCGGTCATGTCGACGTCGAAGCCGATCATCGTCTTGTTGTCGGTGTCGAAGTACTCGAACGGCCGGTAGGACGCGTCGCTCGCCACCGCGAGCACGCCCTTGGACTTGACGTCGGCGGGGAGCAGCGCCGCGGCCGCGGCGTCCACCGCCGCCGTGCCGGCACCACCGCCGGACGCCGGCGCGGACGGCCCCGGCCCGGCGGAACCGCCTTCGGCCGATGCGTTGGTGCAGCCGGCAAGAGCCAGCGCGACGACTGCCGCGAGGAGGGGAAGACGTATCGGATGGCGCACGGGATCGTCCTTCTTGAGGGAGGGCAGGACAGGGGCGGGTGGTCCGTCGACGGGGGCTGAGGGGCGGCCCCCGGGCGGCGATCAGCCGGTGCCCGGAGTGGCGGTACGCCGGACGGCCGGCGGGTGACGGGACCGGCGGCACCGTGGCGGTCGACGGGTGGCAGGACTGGCGAACGCCGGGCGCCGGGTGGCCCGGGCGGGTGGCAGGACTGGTGGTGAACCGGACGGTCGAGCGGGTGGCGGGACCGGCAGCACCACGACGGACAGGGAGTCACAGGACCGGCGGCAGGCCGGGCTTTGGACGGATGGCGGGGTACGCCGGGCCGTCGGCGGGTGGCAGGACCGCCGGCACCATGACGGCCGGCGGGTGACCGGACCAGCGGTGCGCCGGGCGGTCGGCGGATGGGCGGGACGGGTGTTGCCCCGGACGGTCCAGCAGGTGGCAGAACCAGCGGCACCAGGGCGGACAGGCGGTGTCAGGGCCGGCGGAGCACCGGACAGCGGACGGGTGGCGGGACGGCGGCGGTATGCCGGACGGTCGGCGGGTGGCCGAACCGGCGGCACCGTGGCGGGGCGGCGGGTGGCAGGACCGGCCGTACGCCGGACGGTCGGCTGGTGGCCGAACCGGCGCTGCTCCAAGGGGCGTTGGTGGGGCCGGCGGAGCACCGGACGGTCCAGCGGGTGGCGGGACCGGCGGTGCCGTAGCAGTCGGCGGGTGGTGGGAGTCGGGTGTGCCGGCGGTCAGCCGGAGGACGGGGTGTCGGCGTCCGGGCGGTGCGCCGCCAGGCGGTAGAGGGCGTCGCCCAGGTCCACCAGGGGTGGGCGGCGGACGACCGCGACGACGCCGGTGCGGTGGGCGAGGACGGGGACGGAGGGGCGGGCGAGTTCCTCGACGGGGTGGACCCGGGCGATGAGGTCTCCCTCCTCGACCTCCTGGCCGAGGCGGGCGATCGGCTCGAAGAGCCCCCGGGCGGGGGTGTACACGGCCCCGTCGGGGAGCAGGTCGATCCAGCGGGTCGGCGGGGCGGGCGGGGTGTCCGGCTCCGCCGGGAGGATCCCGGCTCCCGCCAGCACCCGGCGCAGTCCGTGGACCGCGTCGGACACGAACGCGGGGTTGACCTCACCGCCGCCGCCCAGCTCGGTGGAGATCATCGCTACCCCGGCGTCGTCGGCCGCGGTGGAGAACGAGCCGGGCTCGAACCGCGCGGGGACGACCATCGTCCACGGCAGCCCCATCCGTTCCGTCAGCCGCCGCTTGGCCTGCCAGGCCTCGGGGCCGGGGCCGTCGTAGACGAAGACCGACGGGAGGTAGTGGCCGGTCGATCCGCCGGAGTGCAGGTCCATCGCCAGGTCCGCGTGCGGCAGCAGTTCGCGGACCAGGGCGTGGGCGAGCTGGTCGGTGGGACCGCCCGTGCCGTTCCCCGGATAGCTGCGGTTGAGGTTGCCGCCGTCGAGCGGGGAGACCCGGGCCGCGGTGCGGACCGCGGGCAGGTTCAGCGCCGGCAGGACGATGAGCCGGCCGGTCAACTGCCCGGGGTCGGTCTCGCGCAGCAGGCGGTGCAGGACCACCTGCCCCTCGTACTCGTCGCCGTGGGTGCCGGCCACGAGCAGGGCCGTCGGGCCGGGTGCGCCGGAGAGCACCGCGACCGGCACGGGGACGACCCCGTTGTCGTGCCGGTTGTCCGAGTGGGTCAGGTGGAGGGCGCCGACCTGGCGCCCTGGCGCGTCGAGGTCGATACCGTGCAGCCGCGTCACGGTCCTCAGCCCTTCGCAGTCCGGCCGGCGGTCTGCTCGGCGGACTGCTCCGCGGCGAGCAGCCGGTTGAGGATCCGGCGGGCCTTGGCGACACCGGCGTCCTGCCCGATGAGCACGTCGTGCTCGCCGTCGGGCCGCTCCCGCATTCCGGTCTCCTGCTCCCGCAGCGCGTCGGCGTCCTCGCGCAGCACGGTCTCCAGGCCGACCTCGAGTTCCTTGGTGGCCCACTCGGCGTCGACCGCGAAGTTGCGGCTGAACGCGTAGTAGTACCAGGTGGTCCGCTCGTCGACCGGGGTGATCCCGTTGAGCACCTTGATGAGGTGGCCCTCCTCGCGCGGGCGCCCCTGGGCGGTGATGCCGGAGTGCAGCACGTGGTAGCTCGGGATGTGGAACTCGGTGGCGTGGAACCGGTCGTACAGGCCCTCGGTGCCCATGGTCCGCGCGTACAGCGGCGGCGCCTCGACGCCGGGCATCAGCCGGTCCACGGTCACGACGTCGCCGTCCACCTCGACCGTGATGCCGTACTCGGGGATGTAGTCGTCGCCGACGGTCGTCTTGTGCAGGAACGTCTCGTGGGTGAGGTCCAGCAGGTTGTCGTGGATGAGATCGTGACGGCACTCGAAGAGCATCGTGTGGGTGACCGTGGCCCACGCGGGGTCGTTCATCCAGTGCGTGTCGGGGACCAGGCTCTCGTCGGCGAGGTCCTCCTCGCCGGTCCACACCCAGATCCAGCCGTCCTTCTCCACGACCGGATAGCGGCGTACGCGGGCCCTGGCGGGAATGGCGGCCTGGGCGGGGACGCGGGTGCACACACCGTCGGGCCCGTAGGCGAAACCGTGGTACCCGCACTCGACGGAGTCCCCGACAGTGCGGCCCGCGGACAGCGGGTAGGCACGGTGGGCACAGCGGTCGGCAAGGGCCACCGCCGCGCCGTCCTGTGTGCGGTACAGCACGATCGGCTGCTCGCAGATAACCCGACGAACGGGCTTGCGGGTGACTTCGGTGGACCAGGCAGCGACATACCAGGTGTTCAGAACGAACACGGCCAGACCTCCTCTGGATGCAGTGCGCACACCGTATACAGTGGGTTCAGAGAAGACAACGGTCCGCGCGAGGTGGAATTCTTCGGCGGAAGCGGTATCCGGTTGGGGGTACGGCCCTCAGGGACGGAGAGCAGACGTGGAGCCTTTGCGCAGCGATCCCAGGGACACCAGGCCGTTGGGCGTCCGCGTGTACGAGCGACTCCGTGACGAGATCGTCTCGGGCGGTCTGGAAGCCGACGCCACCCTGGTGCAGGAGCAGGTCGCGGAGCGCCTCGGCGTGTCCCGCACCCCGGTACGGGACGCGCTGAACCGCCTCGCCCACGAGGGACTGGTCACCTGGCTGCCGGGCAGCGGATACATCGTCAACGCCCTCCAGCCCAAGGACATCGCCGAGGTCTACCAGGTGCGCCAGTCGATGGAGACGCTGGCCCTGCGCCTGGCCTGCGGCCGGCACGACCGGGCCCGGCTGGCCCGGCTCGAGGCGGTGATCGAGGAGATGGCGGCCACGGAACCGGCCGACGCGGCGGCGCAGTTCGAACTCAACCGGGCCTTCCACCGGCTGTTGATCGAGCCCTGCGACAACGCGCTGCTCCTGCGCATGATCGACACCCTCTGGGACCACCCGGTCAACCGCCGCATCACCCGCTCCTACGTCCACGAGCCGGGCAGCGTCCCGGTCATGGTGAGCGAGCACCGCGCCATGCTGGAGGCCGCGGGCGCGGCGGACGAGGACCGCCTGGTCCGCCTGGCGACCGAGCACATGTACACCGGCTACCGGCAGACCCTGCCCGCGGACAGCGGCCTGGAGCTGGTACCGGGGCCGGAGACGGAGCAGTCGCGCTGAAAAGCCGAACGGGGCCGCCGGCAGCGCGGCGGCCCCTCGGCCGGAGAACCCGGGTCCCGGTCAGACCGTTTCGGGGGTCCTGGTCTCCTCGGTGAAGTCGATCTCCGGCGGCGGGGTCCGGAACAGCCGGGTGAGATAGGCGAGGTAGAGCACGCCCACGGCGAGCCAGATCAGGCCCAGGGTGATGGCCTTGCCGTCGAGGCGGGTCAGCAGCCAGATGTCGACCGCCGCGCCGATCACCGGGAAGGCGACGTAGGTGAGCGGGTTGAGCCTGCGGCCCGCGCGACGCTCGCGCAGGAAGGTGGCGATCACGCTGAGGTTCACCGAGGTGAAAGCGGTGAACGCGCCGAAGTTGATGAAGGACGTGGACGTCGCCACGTTGAGTCGCAGCGCGATGAGTCCGATCGCCCCCGTCAGCACGATGTTGACGGCGGGGGTGCGGAACCGGGGGTGGACGAACCCGAAGAAGCGGCGGGGCAGCACCCCGTCGCGGCCCATCGCGAACAGCAGGCGGGAGGCGCTGGCCTGGGCGGCGATGCCCGAGGCGAACTGAGCGACCACCAGGCCGGCCAGGAAGATCGAGGAGAACAGGCTCCCGGCGATCGTCTTGGCGATCTCGAAGGCGGCCGAGTCCGGGTCGGTGAAGGTGCTCCCCGGGTGCACGAGCTGGGTCGTGTACGCGAGCAGGACGAAGATACCGCCGCCGATCAGGGCGATGAGCATGATCGCGCGGGGGATGGTGCGCCGCGGCTCGACGGTCTCCTCGGTGAGGGTGGTGACGGCGTCGAAGCCGAGGAAGGAGTACGCGGCGATGGCCGCTCCGGCCGAGACGCCGACCAGGGTGCTGTTGTCGTTGAGGAACAGCGTGGCGCTGAACAGCCCTCCGGCGCCCGAGTGGCGGAAGACGTGGAGCAGCGAGAAGAGCGCGAAGAAGCCGATGACGAGGACCTGGAAGATCATGAGCAGGTCGTTGGTCTTCTCCGCGGTGCGGATGCCGCGCACGTTCAACGCGGTGGTGATCGCGATGAAGCCGACGATCCAGACCCAGAAGGGCACGCCGGGGAACTGGGCGTGCAGGTAGGCGCCGCCGATCAGCCAGATGACCATGGGCAGGAAGAAGTAGTCGAGGAGCGTCGCCCACCCGACGAGGAAGCCCGCCCTGGAGTCGATGGCCCGCCGCACGTAGGTGTAGGCCGAGCCCGCCACCGGATGGGCCGCGGCCATCTTGCCGTAGCTGTGCGCGGTGAAGATCATCGCGACCATGGCCAGCAGGTAGGCGGTCGGCACGGTGCCGTTGGTCGTCTGCGCGATGACTCCGTACGTGCCGAGCACGATCAGGGGGGTCATGTAGGCGAGACCGAAGGCGACGACTGATCTGAGGGTCAGGGTCCGGTTCAGTGTCGGGGTGGGCTGTTCCATGGCGGGGCTCCAGGGGCGCGTAGGGGCCGGGCGGGCTTCCGGGGATGTGTCGGCGGGCGCGGGGGACGGGGCGGAGGCGGACGTGCCGGGCGGTCAGCCGCCGGCGCGGCGGTCCGGATTCCAGCGGCGGGGGTCGATCCGCCCCTGGTACAGCGGCAGTTCGATCGGGGCGTCACCGTCCTGGAACTGGTCCCACACACGGTTGAGGCCCGCCGTGCCGTGGGTTCGGACCCGGGTGACGTCGTCGAGGTCGAGCACGTCGGTGAGGACGGTGGGCAGGCCGTCGGGGGCCTCGACCCGTACCCGGCCCTCCGGGTCCACCACGAGACTGCGGCCGGTGCCGACCGGGCCCGCGGTGTTGACGCTGATCACGTAGACCTGGTTCACCATGGCGTTGGCCCGGGCCAGGACCAGTTCCTGGGCACGGTCGGCGGTCGTCGTCATGACCGGATTGACGATCACTTCCGCCCCCATCCAGGCCAGATGCCGGGAGACCTCGGGGAACCACGCGTCGTAGCAGATCGCGAAGCCGATCCGGCCCGCCTCGGCCAGGTCGGCCACGACGAAGCGGTCGCCGGGGTCGTACGGCTCATAGGGGCGCCACGGGAAGACCTTGCGGTACGAGGCCGCGAGCCGGCCCTCGGGCGAGAAGGCCAGAGCGGTGTTGAACAGCTCGCCCTGCGGACCACGTTCGCACACACTGCCGGGCAGCAGCCAGATCCCCAGGTCACCCGCCAGCTCGGCGAGCATCTTGGTCCGGGGGCCGTCCAACGGCTCCGCGGACTCCCGCAGCCGGACCTCCCGCTCCTCCCGGGAACCCTCCACCCCGCACAGGTGCAGCTCGGGATAGACCGCCAGACGGGTCCCGGGGAACCTCGCGAGGAGGTCCTGGACCTCGTCGGCGAAGCCGGCCAGCGGCGAGCGGGAGGAGCGCGGAGGGGCCTGCGCGAGGGCGATGGGCAGGGGCCGGGACACGGGAGTCACCACTTTCGGACAGCAGGTGGCCTGATGGCGAAAAAAAATAGAGCACGATGAGCACTTAAACAAGAGTGTTCAAGATGAGCACTTTTGAGTACGGTGTCGCCATGCCCGGCTCCCCCGTGAACTCCCGCCCGGCGCGCGCGGAGCAGGCCACGCACGGCCTGAACGCGCCGCCGCTCACCGCCATCCGGCGGCTGTCCGCACTGGACGCCGTACGGGCCCGTATCGCGCTCGCCGTCGATCTCGGCCTGCTGGCGCCCGGTGAGCGGCTGCCGGGCAGCGACCGGATCGCCGAGGCCCTGGGCGTTTCCGAGATCACGGTCCGCCGGGCCCTGGTGGCCCTGTGCAAGGAGGGCGTGCTGGAGCGCAGACGCGGCCGCACCGGCGGGACGCTGGTGGCCGAGCGGCCCGCGCACTCGACGGTCGGGGCCATCGAGACGTACCGGGCGGCGTCGGCCGACGTGCACCAGCTGATCGACCACCGGCTCGTCCTGGAGTGCGGGGTCGCGCATCTGGCCGCGGTCCGCGGCCTCGACCCGGAGTCCGCGCGGGAACTGGACCGGCTGCTCGAGGAGATGGACCGGGCCCCGAGCTGGGCGGAGTTCCACGGCTGCGACGAGCGGTTCCACATGGCGGTGGCCGCCGCGACCGGACTCGACTCCGTCGCCGAGCCCTACGGCGCCGTGCTACGGGAGCTGTACCGCTACTACCTGCCCTACCCGCTGGACTTCCTGCGCCACTCCAACGACGAGCACCGCGCCCTGGTGAAGGCGATACTGCGCGGGGACGCGGCGGAGGCGGCCGAGGTGGCGCGCCGGCATGTCGAGGAACTCCACAAGAGCATGTTCATGGACCTCCTCGACCGACGCTGACGGACACCGGCGGTCCACTGCCGCGCCGGACGCACCCCCTGCCCCGGCCGGTCCGGCATACCCGCGGTCGGTCCCGGCACCCGCACCCGGCCGCCGCGGCGTTCGCCCACGTCACCGAAGTGATCCGGGCGGGGGCTCCGGCCGCCGGCGCCCCGGCGGCGATCACACTCAAGAGCACGACCGCGGAGCCGATGACGGCCGCACGCGGTGAAGGAGGATGCCATGTCCACCGCGCGCGAGGAGCGGGCCCGGGCGGCCGGGGAGGCCGACCGGCTGACGGCACAGGGAGTGAGCGGGATCGTCCTCACCATGGTGGACAGCGCGGGCATCACCCGGGTCAAGACCGTGCCGGTCTCGGCGCTGCCCGACGCCGTGCGGTGGGGTGTCGCCATGCCGCCGGTCTTCGACCTGTTCCTGGCCGACGACTCCGTCACCACCGCCGGGCACACCGGCGCCCCCGA
Organism: Streptomyces sp. NPDC093064; assembly: GCF_044754605.1. Lineage (NCBI taxonomy): Bacteria > Bacillati > Actinomycetota > Actinomycetes > Kitasatosporales > Streptomycetaceae > Streptomyces > Streptomyces sp. NPDC093064. The sequence continues at coordinate 111,338 of NZ_JBIVPK010000021.1, read as the reverse complement.
GGGCGACCTGCGGCTCCTGCCCGACCTCGACCGGCTGACCCCGCTGGCCGCGCAGCCCGGCTGGGCCTGGGCGCCCGCCGACCGCCACGACCAGCGGGGCACTCCGTACCCCGGCTGTCAACGGCTGTTCGCCCGGCGGATGACCGAGCGGGCCGCCGAACGCGGCCTCGCCCTGCGGATGGGCTTCGAGACCGAGTGGGTGGTCGGCCGAGACACGGATCCGTCCCCGTCCCGCCCGGCCGCGGGCCCCGCGTACGGCATGGCACGCTTCGTCGAGCTGTCCGACTACCTGCGCGACGTGCTGGACGCCCTCGTCGCCCAGGGCGTCGCCGTACAGCAGTTGCACCCGGAGTACGCGCCCGGCCAGTTCGAGGTGTCCGTGGCACCCGCGGACCCGGTGGGAGCCGCCGATCTGGCGGTGCTCGTGCGGGAGACGGTCAGGGCGGTCTCCGCGCGGCACGGGCTGACGGCGTCGTTCGCCCCGGTCGTCGAGGCGGGAGCGGTCGGCAACGGACGCCACCTGCACCTCAGTCTCTGGCAGGACGGCCGGAACCTGTGCCGGGACGGGGACGGACCGCACGGCATGACGGCGGTCTGCGAGGCGTTCCTCGCGGGCGTCCTGCGGGAGCTGCCCGCGCTGCTCGCCCTCGGCGCGCCCTCGGCCGCCAGCTACCTGCGGCTCGAACCCTCCCGCTGGGCCGGCGCGTTCCAGTGCTGGGGCCCGGAGAACCGGGAGGCCGCGATCCGCTTCGTCGCCGGGGCACCGGACGCCGGCTGGGCGGCGAACGCCGAGATCAAGAGTTTCGACGCGGCGGCCAACCCCTACCTGGCGGTGGGCGCGGTCATCGCCGCCGGCCTCGCCGGGATCGACGCCGCCGCGACCCTCCCGCCGCCCGAGGTGGGTGACCCCGCCGAGGTGGGAGGGCACAAGCGGCTGCCCACCTCGCTCACCGAGGCGCTGACACACTTCGAGCGGTCGGCGGTGCTGCGCGAGGCACTCGGGGAGTCGCTGTTCGGCGCGGTCGTCGCCGTACGGCGTGCGGAGGCCGCGCGGTTCGAGGGGGCGACCCCGCAGAGCATCGTCGCGGCCACCCGCCTGCGGTACTGACGGCCGGCGACCGGCCCCCGAAGGGCCCGCCCCCGTCCCTCCCCCGGTGCGCCTGGCACCGGGGGAAGGGCGGCGGGTCAGCGCGCGGTCTGCGTGTGGACGTACTCGACGAGGTGGGTGAGCGCGTCGGGGTCGGTCGAGGGCATGACACCGTGGCCGAGGTTGAAGATGTGGCCCTCCAGTCCCGCGGCCGCGTCCAGCACCTCCCGGGCCTTGGCCTCCATGGCCTTCCGGGGCGCGAACACCACGGTCGGGTCGAGGTTGCCCTGGAGCGCCTTGCCGGGGCCGACACGGCGCGCGGCCTCGTCGAGCGGGACCCGCCAGTCGACGCCGACGACGTCCGCGCCCGCCTCGCCCATCAGGCCGAGCAGCTCGCCGGTGCCGACGCCGAAGTGGATGCGCGGGACGCCGTACCCGGCGACGGCCTCGAAGACCTTGGCGGAGGCGGGCAGCACCGAGCGGCGGTAGTCGACCGGCGAGAGGGCGCCGGCCCAGGAGTCGAAGAGCTGCACGGCGCTCGCGCCCGCCTCGATCTGCACCTTCAGGAAGGCGGTCGTGATGGCGGCGAGGCGGTCGAGCAGGTCGGCCCACAGCTCGGGGTCGCCGTACATCATCGCCTTGGCGTTCTCGTACGTGCGGGAGGGGCCGCCCTCCACGAGGTAGCTCGCGAGAGTGAAGGGGGCGCCGGCGAAGCCGATGAGCGGGGTGGACCCGAGCTCGCGGGTGAGCAGGCCGATCGCCTCGGTGACGTAGGAGACGTCCTCGGGGGTCAGGTCGCGCAGCCGCGCGAGGTCCTCGCGGGTGCGCACCGGGCGCTCGACGACCGGGCCGATGCCGGGCTTGATGTCCAGGTCGATACCGATGGCCTTGAGGGGCACGACGATGTCGCTGAAGTAGATCGCCGCGTCCACGTTGTGCCGGCGGACCGGCTGGAGGGTGATCTCGGTGACCAGCTCCGGGCGCATGCAGGACTCGAGCATCGGGATGCCCTCGCGCACCTTGCGGTACTCCGGCAGGGAGCGCCCGGCCTGCCGCATGAACCACACGGGGGTGTGCGGCACGGGTTCACGCCTGCACGCCTTCAGGAAGGCGGAGTCGTAGGTGGCTGTCTGCGGCTGCCGGCTTGCGGGCGTCTGGTTGGCACTCACGCCCGCAAGTCTCGCATGCCCCCGATGACGCGAAGGCCCCGGTGTGCGGCCCCCGGACGGCGCCGCCGACGGCGGCGGGGTGTCTTGCCCTGCACAAAGGCCCGGTTCCCCTTAATCTTCCCGGCATGGCTGCGGCTCAGGGACGACTGTCGGACGGCACTGGCGGAATGGACGATCCGAAGGATCCGGGAAAGGGGGACGACGATGCGAGCAGGACGGCTCAGGCCCCCTTGCCCTTCCGGGCGGCGGTCGAGGCACTGAGGGCCGCGCGGCTGCGGCCGCAGCTGGAGATCGAGCAGGTCCCGCCGCCGCAGCGGCTCGCTCCGTTCACGTACGCGCTGGAGGCCACGGTCGTCGACGGGGAGCAGGACCTGGCCGACGGCCGGCTCGTGCTGCTGCACGACCCGGCCGGGCACGACGCCTGGCAGGGCACCTTCCGGCTGGTGACGCTGGTGCGCGCGGAGCTGGAGCCGGAGATGGCCGCCGACCCGCTGCTGCCGGACGTGTGCTGGTCGTGGCTGACCGGGGCGCTCCAGGCGCGCGGGCTGATGTACGGCGAGCCGAGCGGGACCGTCACGCGCGCCAGTTCGCACTACTTCGGCGGGCTGTCGTCGCGCCCGGCGGCCTCGCAGATCGAGATCCGCGCCTCCTGGACGCCCCGGGAGGGGCTGGGCGGGGTGCCGGACACCGCGGCGCACCTGGCGTCCTGGTGCGATCTGCTCGCCCAGGTCGCCGGGCTGCCGCCGGCCGGTCCGGGGGACGCGTCGGTGGTGACGCTGCCGCAGCGGCGCGGTCCGCAGTCGCGTTGACGCCGGACCCGTCCCCGCGCTGACGAGGGACTGGCACCCACGCTGACGAGGCCCCGCACCCGTGCGCGTACACCTGTCCGGGCGGCTTACCGGCTTCTTGCCGTTTCTTTGTCGATACGGCCACTTTCAGGCAGGTATCGCTCCCGAACGACACCCAAGTGAACCGATTCGACCTTCGGATTATCGACAATACGTTCGAATTAAACGCTCGGTCACTCACCAGATCGTGATCATTCTCTAAAGGACACCGGGTTTGGTGCCGAAGACCACTGTGACCTTGCAAGCACGGTTCTTCCCGGCTTCATCCCCACAAGCCGGCCCCGTCCCCCCACCCCCCAGGAGGCCTGGTGTCCGTTCTCCTCGAGCAGCCCGCAAGCCTGGTCGCCTACCGCCCGAACAAGCCGACCGCCATGGTCGTCGTGGCGGACCCGCGCGTCCGCTCCACTGTCACCCGTCATCTGTGGGCGCTCGGAGTCCGTGACGTCATCGAGGCGTCGTCCGTCGCGGAGGCCCGTCCCCGTATCGGCAATCCGCGTGACATCTGCGTAGCCGACGTCCACCTGCCCGACGGCTCCGGGCTCACGCTGCTGTCCGAGACCCGTGCCGCCGGATGGCCCAACGGCCTGGCCCTGTCCGCCGCCGACGACATCGGCGCCGTTCGCAACGCTCTGGCCGGCGGTGTCAAGGGCTACGTCGTCACCGGCACCCGCACCAACGTCGGGCTACCCACCCGGCCCGGCGCCGCCCCCATCGGCGCCGCGGCCGCCCGACTGCACCGCCGCCCCCCGGGCGCCCCGAGCCACCCGGGTGGATACCGCGAGCTCTCCGGCCGCGAGGTCGAGGTGCTGCGGCTGGTCGCGGAGGGCCAGTCGAACAAGGCCATCGGCGTCTCGATGGGCCTGTCCGCGCTGACCGTCAAGAGCCACCTCGCCCGCATCGCCCGCAAGCTCGGCACCGGCGACCGGGCCGGCATGGTCGCCGTAGCCCTGCGGACCGGCATCATCCACTGACCGCCCCGACCGCCCCGAACAGCCCCTTTCTCGATTTGTCCGTCTCCGTCCCCGACCCCCCGCACGCCTCTCCCCCGTCCCCCCCATCAGCACGTTCAGCACCCGACCCGTCCGCCCGAGAAACCGTCCCCTCCCCCGGTCGTCCCCCCGGTCGCGCTCCGCGCGTGCCCCTTGCCGGTCGTGCACCGGACGTATCACCTGCCTGACCGGTTTACGACCCCCCGGCGCCCGCCGACGGAACGTTCCGTCGGCGGGCGCCGTCCATCCACGGATACTCTTGACATGTGACCGACGCCCAAGAGACCGCAGCAGACAGCTCACTGCGAACCACCGGAGGCGCCCCTCCGGACGACGGCGGATCTTCTGGCACCGGGGCGCCGATCCCCCTGCTCGAACCCCGTGAGGGCATCCCGCCCGTGATCGCCGACGCGGACGCGCTCGCCGTGGTGACCGCCGCGTTCGCGGCCGGCTCCGGCCCCGTCGCCGTCGACGCCGAACGGGCCTCCGGCTACCGCTACGGCCAGCGCGCCTACCTGGTGCAGCTGCGCCGCGAGGGCGCCGGCACCGCGCTGATCGACCCCGTCGCCTGCCCCGACCTGTCCGGCCTCGGCGGGGCACTGTCCGGCGTCGAGTGGGTGCTGCACGCGGCCACCCAGGACCTGCCGTGCCTGCGCGAGATAGGCATGCTGCCGACCAGCCTGTTCGACACCGAGCTGGCCGGCCGGCTCGCCGGGTTCCCGCGGGTCGGGCTCGGCGCGATGGTCGAGGGCGTACTGGGCTTCGTCCTGGAGAAGGGCCACTCCGCCGTCGACTGGTCGAACCGGCCGCTGCCCGAGCCGTGGCTGCGGTACGCGGCGCTCGACGTGGAGCTGCTCGTCGACCTGCGCGACGCCCTGGAGAAGGAGCTGGACCGGCAGGGCAAGCTGGAGTGGGCCCTTCAGGAGTTCGACGCCATCGCCTCGGCGCCGCCCGCCGAGCCGCGCAAGGATCCCTGGCGGCGTACCTCCGGGATGCACAAGGTGCGGCGCAGGCGGCAGCTCGCCGTCGTGCGGGAGCTGTGGCAGACCCGGGACCGGATCGCCCAGCGGCGGGACGTGTCGCCGGGCAAGGTGCTCTCGGACGCGGCCATCGTGGAGGCCGCGCTCGCCCTGCCGGCCAATGTGCACGCGCTCGCCGCGCTGAACGGCTTCGGGCACCGGACCGGCCGGCGGCAGCTGGAGCAGTGGCAGATCGCGGTGGAGCGGGCCAAGGACCTTCCCGAGTCGGCGCTGCCGCAGCAGGGGCAGCAGGTGACCGGGCCTCCGCCGCCGCGGGCGTGGGCCGACAAGGACCCGGTGGCGGCGGCACGGCTGGCCGCCGCCAAGACCGAGGTGTCGGCGCTGGCCGAGCGGCTGAACATGCCGCAGGAGAACCTCGTCTCACCGGACACCGTGCGGCGCCTGTGCTGGGAGCCGCCGAAGGGCGCCGACGCCGAGTCGGTCGGCGCCGCCCTCGCCGGGTACGGCGCGCGGCCGTGGCAGGTGGAACAGGTCACTCCGGTGCTGGTGAAGGCACTGGCGGCCCAGGACGCCTAGGCCCTGTCGTCCAGGGGCGCCCAGGACCTTGAGGGCCTGTCCGGCCGGGCGCGCCTCCCCCGTCGCCCGGGTGCCCGTGCCCTACCTGGTCGCCCCCTTCATGAAGCCGTTGTAGACGAAGCGCTGGAGGAACAGGAAGACGATCAAGGTCGGCAGGATGACCAGGACCGCTCCTGCCGAGATCGTCTCCCAGTGGGCACCGAAGGGGCCGCGGAAGCGGAACAGGGACGTCGAGATCACGCCAAGGTCTTCGGAGGGCATGTAGAGGAAGGGGATGTAGAAGTCGTTGTAGACGGTGATCCCCTTCACGATCACGACCGTCGCGATCGCCGGCTTCAGCAGCGGGAAGATGATCTTCCGGTAGATCGTGAAGGCGTTGGCGCCGTCCAGGCGGGCCGCCTCGTCCAGGGACAGGGGGATGGACCGGACGAACTGCAGGAAGATGTAGATCGACACGATGTACGTGCCCATGTAGAGGGCGATCGGCGCCCAGCGCGTGTCGAACAGGCCGAATCCGTTGACGATCTGGAAGGTCGCCACCTGGGTGGTGACGCCGGGGACCGGCGCGGCGACCAGGAACAGCGTCACCACGAGCTTCTTGAAGCGGAAGGTGAAGCGGTCGATGGCGTAGGCCGTCATGGAGCCGATCAGCACCGTGCCGCCGATGGCGAAGACCAGGATGAAGGCCGTGTTGCCGAACGCGGAGAGCATCCGGCCGTCCTGGGAACGCCGTGGCGTAGTTGCGGAAGTTCAGCGGATCGCCGGGGAGCGTGAGCGCCCCGCCGTCGTCGGCCATCTCCTCCGGGGTCTTCAGGGACGCCATCAGGACCACACCGAGCGGGAGCAGCACGACCACCGACGCGGCGGCCGGCGAGACGTAGACCAGCGTCCGGGCGACGATGCGGCGCGTCATACCAGGTCCACCCTGTCGTCGGGGACGAGGCGCCGCTGGGCCCAGGTCACCGCCAGGATGATCAGCAGCAGTACGACCGCCGCCGCCGAGGCGAGCCCCGTCTTGTTGAACTGGAAGGCCAGCTTCACGGTCTGGATCACGAAGGTCTCGGTGCCGGTCGCCCCGCCGGTCATGATGTACGGGATCTCGAAGGCCGACAGCGAGCCGGAGACGGACAGGATCACGGTCAGGGTCAGCACCGGCTTGATGCCGGGAGCGATGATGTGCCGGAACTGCTGCCGGCGGTTCGCCCCGTCCAGCTCGGCGGCCTCGTACAGCTCCCCCGGGATGGACTGGATCGCGCCCAGGAACAGGACGAAGTTCAGGCCCAGGTAGCGCCAGACGGCGACCCCGGCGAGCGAGGTGTTCGCGGAGACGGGTCGGGTGCCTCGGCGTCCTGCCCCTTCGAGGCGCCTCCGGTGCCGGTGCACCCGGTGAGCAGCAGGGCCGCGGTGGTCGCGGCGAGGAAAGTGCGGCGGTTCATGTGCGTCAGCTCCGTTCTGCGGACGGACGAGCACTGCGGATGGGCCGGCCGGACGGCCGGGTTGGCTGGTTCGGCACTCTGACAGCGCTTTCTCAACCGGTAAAGTCCGAATCTCGCCAACGCTGCTACACCACAGACCAGTTGGATTGGACCGGTTTAGGGAGAGCGCATGCTTCGGGCCACACCGCTCACCGAGGGATGGATCCTGCGACACCCCGACGACACGGGTTCGGCGCTACCGGCGGCCGTGCCGGGCTGTGTGCACACGGATCTGCTGGCCGCCGGGCTGATCCCGGATCCCTTCCTCGGCCGGAACGAGGCGGACGTGGCCTGGGTGGGCCGCCGGGAGTGGACCTACGAGAGGCGGCTGGACGCCGAATCGGGGCACGAGCGGACCGACCTGGTCTTCGACGGGCTCGACACCGCCGCCGAGATCACGCTGGACGGCGGGCGGCTGGGCCGGGTGCGCAACATGCACCGCTCGTACCGCTTCGACGTGACGGGCCGTCAGGGGAACCTGACGGTGCGCTTCGACTCCGCGTACACCGAGGCGGAGGCCGTGCGCGCACGTGTCGGAGAGCGACCTTCCGCCTATACCGAACCCTTCGCCCACATCCGCAAGATGGCCTGCTCCTTCGGCTGGGACTGGGGGCCGACCCTGGCCACGGCGGGCATCTGGCGCCCGGTGCGGCTGGAATCGTGGTCCACGGCCCGGATCGACCGGGTGCGCCCCCTGGTGACCGTCGAGGACGGTACGGGCGTGGTCGAGGTGCACATCGGGGTGGAGCGGACCCGCGCCGAGGCCCAACTCGCCGTCGAGGCCAAGGTGGGAGGGGTCCGGGCGCGGGTGGCTGTCGACGGCACGGCCGGGGTCGTACGGCTCAGGGTGCCGGACGCCGACCTGTGGTGGCCCCGGGGGTACGGCGGACAGCCGCTGTACGAGCTGGAGTTGACGCTGCTGCGCGGCACGGAGGTGCTGGACGCGCGGCGTCAGCGGATCGGCTTCAGGACCGTGGAGCTGGACACCTCCGCCGACGAGCACGGCAGCGGCTTCACCCTCGTGGTCAACGGGGAGCGGCTGTTCGCACGGGGCGTCAACTGGATCCCGGACGACGCGTTCCCCTCCCGGATCACCCGTGAGCGCTACCGGCAGCGGCTGGGCCAGGCGGCCGCGGCGGGGGTGGACCTCGTCCGGGTCTGGGGCGGCGGGATCTACGAGAGCGAGGACTTCTACGACGCCTGCGACGAACTCGGCCTGCTGGTCTGGCAGGACTTCCCGTTCGCCTGCGCCGCCTACCCCGAGGAGCAGCCGCTGCGCGGCGAGGTGGAGGCCGAGGCCCGCGAGAACGTCGTACGCCTGATGCCGCATCCCTCGCTCGTGCTGTGGAACGGCAACAACGAGAACCTGTGGGGCTTCAGGGACTGGGGCTGGGAGCCGCGGCTGACCGGCGACTCGTGGGGCGAGGGGTACTACCTGGGCCTGCTGCCCCGGGTGGTGGCCGAACTCGACCCGACCCGGCCGTACACGGCGGGCAGCCCCTGGTCCGGGTCCTGGGCGCACCACCCCAACGACCCGGCGCACGGCACGCACCACTCGTGGGAGGTGTGGAACCGGCGCGACTGGGCGGACTACCGGCTCAACGTGCCGCGTTTCGTGGCCGAGTTCGGCTGGCAGGCGCCGCCCGCGTACGCGACCCTGCGCCGCGCCCTGCCCGGCGAGGAACTCGCCCCGGACTCCCCCGGCATGCTGCACCACCAGAAGGCCGGCGACGGCAACGGCAAGCTGGAGCGCGGACTGGCCCCGCACTTCGCCCCGCCCGAGGGGGACTTCGACCGCTGGCACTACCTCACCCAGCTCAACCAGGCGCGGGCGGTGGCCGCCGGCATCGAGCACTGGCGCTCGCACTGGCCGGTGTGCGCGGGCACCGTCGTGTGGCAGCTCAACGACTGCTGGCCGGTGACGTCCTGGGCGGCGATCGACGGCGACGGGCGGGAGAAGCCGCTGTACCACGAGCTGAAACGGCTCTACGCGGACCGGCTGCTGACGCTCCGGGCGAGGGAGGGCGGGCTGGTGCTGGCCGCCGTCAACCAGTCGGCCGCGCCGTGGGCGGGCGAGCTCACCCTGCGCCGGATGTCCGTCGCGGGCGAGGTGGTCGCCTCCACGCGTACGGCCCTGCACGCCGCAGCGCGCACGGTCGCGGACGTTCCCGTCCCGCCCGAACTGGTGCCGGCCGGCCCGAAGGAGTTCCTGGTCGCGGAGGCGGACGGCCTACGCGCCCTGCACTTCCCGGTGCCGGACCGCGACATCCCCTGTCCGCCGCCGGAGTTCGACGTCTCCGTCGCGCCGGACGCGGTCACCGTGACCGCCCGCACCCTGGTGCGGGACCTGCTGTTCCAGGCCGACCGGCTGGACCCGGCCGCGCGGGCCGACACGGGTCTTGTCACCCTGCTCCCCGGTGAACGCGTGACCATCGGGGTCGACGGCTGGAGGATCCCCGGCGGCCCGGAGGCGGCCGACGCCGTCCGGTCGGCCCTGTACTGCGTGGAGCCCGCCCGGTGACGGCACCCCGCGTCACCATCAAGGACGTGGCCGCGCGTGCCGGGGTGTCCAAGGGGGCGGTGTCGCTCGCCTTCAACCGCAAGCCGGGCCTTTCGGAGGCGACCCGCGACCGCATCTTCCGGGCCGCGCGCGAGCTGGGCTGGGCGCCGAACCCGGTCGCCCGGTCACTGGCCGGCTCGCGCGTGGACGTGGTCGGGCTCGCGATCTGCCGGCCGGCCCGGCTGCTCGGGCTCGAACCTTTCTACATGGAGTTCATATCGGGGGTGGAGAGCGTCCTCGCCGAGCACTCCTGCTCGCTGCTGCTGCGGCTCGTACGCGAACCGCGGGAGGAGGCGGGCCTGCTGGAGACGTGGTGGAAGGCCCGGCAGATCGCAGGCTCGATCCTGGTCGACTTCCGCACCGTCGATCCCCGCCCGGCCGTGGCACGGCGGATCGGGCTGCCCGCGGTCGCCGTGGGACACCCGTCGCTGACCGGCGGGCTCACCTCGGTGTGGACCGACGACGCCACCGCGGTCACCGAGGCCGTGCGCTATCTGGCGGCGCTCGGGCACCGGCGGATCGCCCGGGTCGGCGGCGCGGCGGCCCTCGGGCACACGGAGATCCGCGCGGCGGCGTTCGACGCGGCGGCGCGGAGCCTTCGGCTGGCCGGGGCGTGGCAGGTGGCGACCGACTTCTCCGGCGAGACGGGGGCGCGGGCGACGCGCTCGCTGCTGTCCGCGGCCCCGCCGGAGAGGCCCACGGCGATCGTCTACGACAACGACATCATGGCGGTGGCCGGACTGTCGGTGGCGGCGGAGATGGGCCTGCGCGTCCCGGCCGACGTGTCCCTGCTGGCCTGGGACGACTCCCAGCTGTGCCGGCTGACCCACCCGACGCTGTCCGCGATGAGCCACGACGTGCACGGCTTCGGCGCGGACGTGGCCCGCACACTGTTCGGCGCCCTCCTGGAGGAGGGTCCGGGCTCGCATAACGTGCCGACTCCCGTGCTGACCCCGCGGGGTTCGACGGCGCCGCCGGCAGTGTGACCTTCGCCGCTGTGGGCGCGGGGACTGGGCAGTCACATTACCCATGAGTAGCATGGAGGGTGAGCGCGCGCTCAGCGCTGCGCGGCAGTGCCGTCCCGCACCCTGGAGGAGAGCCATCGTGCCTCGTACCGTCAAGGACGTCGTCTTCGTCGACGGCGTCCGCACCCCGTTCGGCAAGGCGGGCCCGAAGGGCATCTACCACGAGACTCGCGCCGACGACCTCGTCGTGAAGGCGATCCGGGAGCTGCTGCGCCGCAACCCCGGCCTCGACCCGCGGCAGATCGACGAGGTCGCCATCGCCGCGACCACGCAGATCGGCGACCAGGGCCTGACCATCGGCCGTACCGCCGGCATCCTCGCCGGCCTGCCCACCTCGGTCCCCGGCTACTCCGTCGACCGGATGTGCGCGGGCGCGCTGACCGCCGTGACCACGGTGGCGGGCGCCGTCGCGTTCGGCGCGTACGACATCGCCATCGCGGGCGGTGTCGAGCACATGGGCCGCCACCCGATGGGCGAGGGCGTGGACCCCAACCCGCGGTTCGTCAGCGAGAAGCTGGTCGACGAGTCCGCCCTGTTCATGGGCATGACCGCGGAGAACCTGCACGACCGCTACCCGCACATCACCAAGCTGCGCGCCGACGAGTACGCGGTGCGCTCGCAGGAGAAGGCCGCCAAGGCGTACGCGGGCGGCAGCATCCAGGCCGACCTGGTCCCGATCTCCGTACGCCGTACCACCCCCGAGACCGGCGAGACCGGCTGGGGCCTGGTCACGGCGGACGAGCCGATGCGTCCGGGCACCACCCTGGAGAACCTGGCGAGCCTCAAGACGCCGTTCCGCGTGCACGGCCGGGTCACCGCGGGCAACGCGGCCGGTCTGAACGACGGCGCCACCGCCTCCCTCATCGCGAGCGAGGACTTCGCCCGCGAGCACGGGCTGCCGGTCAAGATGCGCCTGGTCTCCTACGCCTTCGCGGGCGTGGAGCCGGAGGTCATGGGCTACGGCCCGATCCCGGCCACCGAGAAGGCCCTGGCCAAGGCGGGCCTGTCGATCTCCGACATCGGCCTGTTCGAGATCAACGAGGCCTTCGCCGTGCAGGTCCTGGCCTTCCTCGACCACTACGGCATCGCGGACGACGACGAGCGCGTCAACCAGTACGGCGGCGCGATCGCCTTCGGCCACCCGCTCGCCTCCTCCGGCGTCCGCCTGATGACGCAACTGGCCCGCCAGTTCGAGGAGCAGCCGCAGGTCCGTTACGGCCTGACCACCATGTGCGTCGGCTTCGGCATGGGCGCGACGGTCATCTGGGAGAACCCGCACTTCGACGGAGGCGACAAGTGAGCACCACCGCTGAGCTGTTGAAGGGCGCGGCCGAGCTGTTCCCGGGCGAGGTCGTCACACAGGCGCACGTACGCCACTTCGACCTGCCCCGGGGCGCGGGCCGCTTCGCCCTCATCACGCTGGACAACGGCCTGGACCACACCAAGCCGACCACCTTCGGCCCGGCCTCGCTGGCCAACCTCGACTCCGCCATCGACCAGGTGGAGAAGGAGGCTGCGGACGGCGACATCGTCGGCGTCGGCATCACCGGCAAGCCGTTCATCTTCGCGGTCGGCGCCGACCTCAAGGGCGTGGAGCTGCTCAAGGAGCACGAGCACGCGCTGGCCATCGGCAGGGGCGGCCACGAGGTCTTCAAGCGGCTGTCGAAGCTGGCCGTGCCCACCTTCGCGTACTACAACGGCGCGGCGATGGGCGGCGGCGTCGAGGTCGGCCTGCACTGCACCTACCGCACGGTCTCCGCGGCCCTCCCGGCGTTCTCGCTCCCCGAGGTGTTCCTGGGCCTGGTCCCGGGCTGGGGCGGCTGCACGCTGCTGCCGAACCTGATCGGCGCCGACAGGGCCGTCACCGTCGTCATCGAGAACAGCCTCAACCAGAACAAGCAGCTCAAGGGCAAGCAGGTCCACGAACTCGGCATCGCGGACGCCCTGTTCGAGGGTGCCGACTTCCTGGAGCAGTCGCTGCTCTGGACGACGGCGGTCCTCAAGGGCGAGATCGAGGTCGAGCGCCCGGTGATCGACCGGGGCGAGGCCTGGGACCAGGCCGTCGCGCGCGGCCGGTTCATCGCCGACTCCAAGGTGCACGGCGCGGCCCCCGCCGCCTACCGCGCCCTGGACATCATCGCCGCCGCGAAGAACGGCGACCTCCAGCAGGGCTACGACGCCGAGGACCAGGCTCTCGCCGACCTGATCATGGGTGGCGAACTGCGGGCCGGCATCTACGCGTTCAACCTGGTGCAGAAGCGCGGCAAGCGCCCGGCCGGCGCCCCGGACAAGAACCTGGCGCGCCCGGTGACCAAGGTGGGCGTGGTCGGCGCGGGCCTGATGGCCTCCCAGCTCGCCCTGCTCTTCCTGCGCCGCCTGGAGGTGCCGGTCGTCCTGACGGACATCGACCAGGAGCGCGTCGACAAGGGCGTGGGCTACGTCCACGCCGAGATCGACAAGCTGCTCGGCAAGGGCCGTGTCAACCAGGACAAGGCCAACCGCCTCAAGGCGCTGGTGACCGGTGTCCTGGACAAGGCAGAGGGCTTCGCGGACGCGGACTTCGTCATCGAGGCCGTGTTCGAGGAGATGAGCGTCAAGCAGAAGGTGTTCGCCGAGGTCGAAGCGGTCGCCCCGGCGCACGCGATCCTCGCCACGAACACCTCCTCCCTCTCCGTGACGGAGATGGCGTCGAAGCTGAAGCACCCCGAGCGGGTCGTCGGTTTCCACTTCTTCAACCCGGTCGCGATCCTCCCCCTGCTGGAGGTCGTCCGCGGCGAGCAGACGGACGACGCCTCGCTGGCGACCGCCTTCGCGGTGGCCAGGAAGCTGAAGAAGACCGCGGTTCTGGTCAAGGACGCCCCGGCGTTCGTCGTGAACCGCATCCTGACCCGCTTCATGGGCGAGATCCAGAACGTCATCGACGAGGGCACCCCGGTCGAGGTGGCGGAGCGGGCGGTGGAGCCGCTCGGCCTGCCCATGTCCCCGCTGGTCCTGCTCGAACTGGTCGGCCCGGCGATCGGCCTGCACGTCTCGGAGACCCTCAACCAGGCGTTCCCGGACCGCTTCACGGTCTCCCCGAACCTCAAGGCGGTCGTCGAGGCCGGCAAGCGCGGCTTCTACGTCTACGACAGCGGCAGGCCCGAGCTGGACCCGGAGGTCGCCGTGCTGCTCAAGCAGGGCGACACCGTCCTGACGGAGGAGCAGGTGCGGGCGCGGGTGCTCGACGCGGTCGCGCAGGAGATCGGCCTGATGCTGGCCGAGGGCGTCGTCGCCGAGGCCCAGGACATCGACCTCTGCCTGATCACCGGCGCCGGGTGGCCCTTCCACCTGGGCGGCATCACGCCGTACCTGGACCGCGAAGGCGTGTCGGAACGAGTGAACGGCAAGCGGTTCCTGGAGCCCGGGGTGGCGAGCGTTCCGGCGTAACCTCCCGGCCCGCTGCGGCCCTGCGCTCCCGTCCGCCCCTGTCGCTCACCGCAGCGGCAGGGGCGGACGCGTGCCGCGGGTCGCGCGGCGGACGGTGGAGGGAACCACCAGAGGGGACCGCCAGGTCACCAGGTGGGCATCGCCGGGTAATGGGCACACGTCCCGGAGCAGGGTTCACGGGAGGACAACGACGTGTGCAGCCAGTTGTCCTCGGGAACGCCGTGCACGCGCAGCGTCAGCGGGACGGGCGCCGAGTGGATGGCGCTGAACACCGCCACGAACTCGACCGTGTAGGAGCCGGGCCGCCAGTCGTGGGCGTGGGTGACCCGCCAGGTGCCGTCCTCCTGGACGGGCGCCTCGGCGATGAGCCGGCCCTGTTCCAGGACCATGACCTTCTCCGCCCCGCGCGGTGCCTTGCCGGAGAAACGGGGGCGCGGGCCGGTCCAGGCGTTCGGCCGCGGGCCTACGACCTCCGGGGGGTCGAGGCGGTCGAGGACGTGGAAGTCCACCGCGGAAGCCCGTGAGACGTTGTCGTCGCCGACGCCGAGCACCTGGACCGTGTGCGGGCCCGCGGGCCAGTTGACGACTCGGCGCCACTGCCAGGTTCCGGAGGCGGAGACGGCGGTGCCGCCGAGGTGGCGGCCCTGCTCGTAGAAGAGGACGTAGTCCGTTCCGGCAGGTGCCTTTCCGGTCAACTTGCGTGCGGCGCCGACCAGTTGACCGGGTGCCGGCGAGGAGACCACGGGTGCGTCGGCCAGGCTGGGTGCCATGGTGAGGGCCATCTCGGGGTGGCTCAGGGTGAACTCGGTGAGCACCGGAGGCATCGTTCCGGGAGTGAGGCGCTGAGGGTCGACGATGTCACGCGGAAGGTCCGGCGAGTCGGCGATGACCATGGCCATCCGGCGGGCGACCTCACGCGCTCCCGGATCGTTGTAGTGGCTCGCGTCGATGATGCCGTCGGGGTGGTTCGGGTGCTCGCCCGGATCCAGCCACCGGTACAGCCTGCGCGCTCGTGTGGGCCCCAGTTCGGCGAGCATGGCCGTCGTGAAGGCGGTCATGTCGACCAGAGGCACGCCCGTCTCCACCGCGGCCTCCCGGGTGAGTGCGGGATATCCGTCATGGGTGTCCAGGACGTTCCCGGCCTCGGAGAAGGTGCAGCGGGCCGCCGGGGTGAGCAGCACGGGGACGGCGCCCTCGCCCCGGACGGCGTCGACGTACAGGCGCAGATACTCCTTGTACTCGCGTGGCCCGTGGTGGCGGTTGAGCTGATTGATGCGCTGCTCGACGTTGCCGAAGGCCATGAGGACCAGGTCGCCGGGCCTGAGGATGCTGAGGAGCGTGGCGAATCGCTCGGTGAAGTAGCCACGCAGCGTCATGGCGTCACGGGCGTAGTTGCGTACCTCGTAGTGCTCGCTCAGGAATTCGCCGAGGTACTGCCCCCAGCCGGCGAGCGGTGCCTCCTCGGCGGTCCGCGACGCGGCCACCGAGTTTCCGATGATGCAGATCTTCCTCAAGTCTTCCTCACATACTCCCCCGGCCGGTGCCGGCGACTGCTGCGGACGGGCGCTGTTCCGTCGTGCTGTTCCGTCGGGCCGCGGTGTGGCCGGCGGGATCAGACGACGGTCAACGGCCCGAAGCCGGCGGTGACGTCCGGTGCGTTCTGCCGCATCACCCGCAACCGGGAGTCCGTGCCCAGCACCGCCACCACGACCCGTCCCGCGTGGTCGAGCGCGAGGGCGGGCGGACGGGCCATCAGCACGTCGTGGTCGACCCACTCCGGCGTCTGTTCACGGCCCTGCGCGGCGAGGACCGCGACGCTCAGCCGGTTGCGCGCGCTCCGGCGGGCGAGGACGACGACGTCCTGCTGGTCGGTCAGCTGTCGCAGGGCCGCGATCCTGCCGGTCCCCCCGTGCCCGCCCAGCCGTTCGACATGCTCGTTCCACCGGCCGTCCGGTCGCTGCCGTACCCACATCACTTCGCCGGACTCCTCCTCGCGGTAGAAGACCGCCATGCGGTTGCGCCCGATCTGCAACGGCGTGAGGCCGCCGACGGGCCGCCAGGCGTCCGTGTCGGCCGACGTCACACCGTCCTGGAGCTTGTACGGACCGTAGACGTCCTCCTGGAACCAGTGCACGCCGCCGGTGCGGTTCGCGGCCAGCATCTGGATCCGGCCGGTGGACTTCAGTACCGCGGTCAGGCAGTCCTGCATCCCGCGGCCGCCCAGGTCCTCCCAGGCGCCCCAGCCCTGGCCGGTCTCGCGGCGGGCGCTGACGCCGGATCCGAAGTTGCGCAGGAAGACGTGCAGCCTTCCCGAGGGGTCGACCACGGCCTCCGGGACGCCGACCTCCCGGCAGCGCCTCCAGTCCTTCGACCTCTCGTTGGGGTTGCCGAGGCTCTCCCAGGGCGTCGTGGACCCGGTGTGCGCCTGCCGCCACATGCGTACGGCCTCCACGTCCACCTGCCCGTCCGGCCCCGGGGTACGGCGCAGACCGACCAGGTGCACTCCGCCGTCGCGGTCCGCGGCCACGGACAGGGCCGGGGTGAGGCCGGCACCGGGCAGGAAGGCCGGCCGGTCCCAGCCGCCGCCGGGCACGCTCTCGGTCCAGACCGCCACCCGGCCGCCGAGCACGGCGTAGGCGGCGAGCCGGCCGTCGGCCTGGAGGTGGAGCCAGTCGGTGCCGCCCTCGTACCGGGTCCGCGTGCTCCATCCGTAGCGGCGGATGTCGGAGCCGTCCGACAACTGCCGGTCACCGCAGTAGCGGTGGCGGCAGTCGTGTCCGTCGGCGGACGTGTACACCTCGATCACACGCTTCTTCTCGTCCCAGGCGCGCTCCGTGAGGTTGCTGGGCCAGAGTTTGTTGCCGTAGCCGACGCAGTGGTCAACGAGTGGGGGTGTACCGCCCTCAGCGATGTACTGCTCCAGTGCGGCCAGCGCGAACTGCGCCGTCGCGGTGTGGTCCTGGTGGTCGCTGGACGTCGGTCCCCGGCTGTCGTCCCAGGCGGTGTGCAACGGGTCGGGGTCCATGGTCCAGAACTGGGCGGGCCGCGTGTGGTGAAGCAGCTCGACCACGGAGCGCAGCAGCCCGTCCCTGGTGATCTCCTGAGGGCGGCGCAGCGGGGACTCGGCGGCGATCAGGGTGAGCTGGGCGGTCGCCTTCTCGGTCCAGAGGGTGGCCAGCCGGGCGCTCGGCACGTCGGCTGCGAATCCGTGCTGGGCGTCGACCATGCGCAGTCCGAAGAAGAACAGCTGGACGTGCGGTGCCGCCAGCAGCGTCGAACGCTCCGCCATCACCCCGGTCGAGAACGAGACGACGTCACGTGCCCACTCGCTCTCGCGCTTGCCCGTCACCATGGCCGCGTACGCCGCGCGCAGCCCGTGCTGACGCGCCTCCGCGTACCCCTCGTAGTCCGGCGGGCTGTCCAGGCGATCGGGGTCGCGGGTGTCGATGTTGCGACCGTCCGCCTCCGCGGCCGTCAGGTAGACGCTGGTGACCCGGTGCCCCGCCTCCAGCGCCCGTTGCAGGTCGGGGTTGACGAAGTAGAGGTCGTCGTCCGGATGCGCCAGGACCTGGATCAGCGAGGCCTGTGACGTACTTCCCTCGGCGGACTGCATGGCTGTCTCCTCGGTTGCGGACGGGCGGGCGGTGGGCGGTGCGCAGGGTTCCGGGCTGCCGGACGTCACAGCGGCCAGTCCGGCAGACGGCCCGCGTGGGCGAGCTGGTTGCGCTGTGATCCGGTCTCGAACTGGCTCGGCACCGGGAAGTAGCTGGGCAGGAAGGCGGCGAGGATGGCGTCCTGCTCGTCCTCCGGAACGTCGCCGTCGTGGTAGTCGTTCAGGCAGAACACGTCGTGCGGGCGCACGCTGAGGATCCGGTTCAGCCGGGGGGCGTGCTCGCTCAGGCCGACGTTGACGAAGCCGCACGAAATGCTGCCGGGCACGCTGCGCAGTGTGTGGAAACCGAAGTAGTGGTGCAGCGAGGACGCCACGGACACATCGCTGTGGCTGCGCAGACGGTTGCCCGCGGTGGTCGCCACCGCTTCCTGGTAGTGCTCCTCGATGTCGGCCAGGACGCTGCGGCGCAGCGGGTGCGGCGCGTGCAGGAACGAGTGCACCAGAGTCTGCCCGAAGGACTCCTCTATCAGAGCGCGGTTGT
The DNA here is from genome assembly GCF_044754605.1 of Streptomyces sp. NPDC093064. Classification (NCBI taxonomy): domain Bacteria; kingdom Bacillati; phylum Actinomycetota; class Actinomycetes; order Kitasatosporales; family Streptomycetaceae; genus Streptomyces; species Streptomyces sp. NPDC093064. Next base: position 93,049 of record NZ_JBIVPK010000021.1, on the reverse strand, counting down.
TCTTCGCGGCGCTGATGTTGAACTCGTCCTCGTAGGAGGGCGGAGCCATCGGGACGGAGGTGGGCGACATGAAGTGCTTCGCCTGTCCGTTGCCGTGGAAGAACATGCCGGGCTGGAGGGTCCGCCCGACGAACACGTCGTCGTTGAAGTAGAGGAAGTGCTCGGCCAGACCCTCGATGTGGTGCAACTGGCTCTCGATGGCATGGGAGTTGTACGTGGGCAGCGCGCCGCGGCCGGCGAAGATCTCGGTGTGGTCGACGACGCGCACGCGCGGGTGGGAGAGGTCGAGCCAGTGCGGTACCTGCTGGTCGGTGACGAGGTAGATGTTCCGGATCCAGGGTGCGTACATGTCGATGGAGCGCAGGGAGTAGCGCAGTTCGTCCCGGTCCCGGAACCGGGCCGCGCTCGTTGCCGCGTCCTCGGTCTCCATGCCCATGGCGGCCAGTACGGCGTTCTTGCGTTCCAGCCACGAGACGTCGGCGCCGTTCACCCATGTGTAGACGACGTCCACGGGGAAGTCGACGTCTCCGTGCAGCACCTGCCGAAAGGCGTCGATCGTCGGGTAGTGGCGGTTGCCGAGGGTGATCGGGCGCCGGTGCAAGGCGCTGTTGGGCACCCGGTCACCGATGAGGGTGCGTGCGGGAGCCTTGAGGTGAGCCTCGGTCTCGTCGTCGGGGTCGGAGTCCCAGAAGGACACGGTGCAGCCGTAGACGGCGCCGAGGCGCAGGATGCGCGAGTGGGAGACCACGTTCTGGTACACCCGGACACCGGACGAGGGGGTGTCGGCGTACGGCGCGACGAGGCCGGCGAGGACGGTGGCCACCGTCTTCTGCCCCTCGTTGAGTACGGCGGCGTACACCGCTTCCTGTGCGTACCGTTCGGCGAGGGCCTTGAAGACCGCCTCGCGGTGCACGGCGTGCACCGCGACGGTGTGCCGTACGAGGTGGTCGCGTACGACGAAGTAGGGGATGCCGGCCTCTTCGAGCGCGTCGGCCACCAGTGCCAGGTTCTGCTGGACGACGTCCCACGGGGACTGCCACTCCAGCAGGCGGCAGACCTGGCCGCCGTCCTGCACCAGGCCGCGCCGCTTGAGCAGGCGTCCTTCCAGCGCGCGCAGGTCGGAGGTGCGCACGGTGGTGGCCGGAGTGGCCGCCGCCGCGGGCACGATGCCGTCGGGGCCGCTGTGGAAGGCGTGCACGGCCTCGCGTTCGGCCTTGAGGACCGCGCGGGTGCCGCTGTCCCGTTGCGCCACGAGCTCGTGGAAGACGCGCTCCCAGTGCGCGGTGACCACGGTGGGCGAGAAGCGGTTGACGGACGCCAGGGCCGCCGCGCCCATCCGCTGCCGCAGCTCGGTGTTCTGGATGAGCAGCATCAGCGCAGAGGCGAGGGCGTCGGTGTCGCCGGGTGGGACGAGGATGCCGGTCTGCCCGTCGATGACCACCTCGCGCGGGCCGTTGGGCGAGTCGTAGGAGACCACCGGGACACCGGCCGCGTGTGCCTCGGCGAGGACCAGGCCGAACGCCTCGTTGCGGGAGGTGAGTGCGGCGATGCTGGCCTTGGCCCACTCCTCCGCCAGATGGGGCGAGTTGCCGTTGAGCTGAACGCAGTCGTGCAGACCGAGCATCTCGATCTGGCGGCGCAGGACAGCGCTGTCCGGCCCGTCGCCGAAGATCCGCAACTGCCAGTCCGGGTACGCCTTCGCGACGGCCACCCAGGCGGTGACGGCGTGGTCGATCTGCTTCTCCGCCACGAGCCGGCCGGCGATCACCACCGTGCGGGTCTTCAGGGTCGAACGGGGCCGGAAGCCGCTGGGCAGGGCGTTGGGCACGACCTCCAGGCGGGGAGCGGCGTCGCCGAGGGTCTCGGCGAACCAGTCCCGGGTGCGCTCGCTCAGCACCGCCAGCGCGTCCAGCCGGGAGGCGTAACGGCGCAGCGGCTCCCCGCTGGTGCCGCGCAGCTCGGAGACGCGGTGCTCCTGGTGCACGGTGACGACGTGGGCCGGGGCGAGGTGGACGGCCAGCGCCATCAGCGCGGGGGTGGTGGTGACCAGGACGTCCGTGTCGGTGTCCTGCAGAGCGAGTTCGAGTTCCAGATCCGACAGCCGGTTGAACGCCGACTCCCAGGAGGGGTCGACGATCCGGCTGGGCTGGTCGGCCAGCCCGGCCCACACCGAGTCGTCCACCGAGGTTCGGCGTACGGGGCGGGGTGGGCGGGAGGTGAGGTCGACCAGGTAGTCGACACGGACCCGCTCGTCGGGCGTGAAGAACTGTTCCGGCCTGCTCTTGAAAACGCTGAGTACCCGCACCTGATGCCGGGCGGCGAGCTCCGAGGCCTGGTTGAACACAGCCCGTTCGGTACCGCCGACGGCGTCGGCCGTCGTCAGCAGAAACGTGATCTTCATCAGTCGGTTCGGCCCGCCTCGGGCATGCGCGTGCAGGTGACCCGGAAATTGCCCGCGGGGGTGTAGCGCGGTTGGACGATCAGCGGCGGTTGGCCCGGCGGCGTGATGGCGAGGCTGCGCATGGCGAAGACACGCAGCGGGTTGCGTACGTCGTGCAGCCGGCGTCCCAGCCGCATCGATCGTCCGGTGCGGTCGCGCAGAACGACGTCCCAGTGGTCGGGGCGGCTGCCGCGAGGCGGCATCCCGCCCAGCGGGACGGTGACACGGAAGCCGTCCGGTCCGAGCGCGGTGACCGTCTGCTCGATCCGGCGGCCGGAGGCGACGAAATCCACCCAGGGCTCCTCCACCCGGGTGCCCAGAACACGGAAGTCGACGGTGACGCCGGCGTGCGTCAGGTGCACCTTGGCCACTTCCACGGCGGCCCGGGCACCGCTGCTGACCACCCGTGCGCTGCCGCGGAAGGAGCGGCCGAGCCGGTGGCGTTCGCCGGTCACCGGCGAGGCCGTCATCGGCTTGGTGGGTCCTTCGTAGGGCACCGGCGGCTGGAGCAGCAGCAGCGGCAGCGTGCGCGAGCGGCGACCGGTGTGCACACGCAGCCTCAGCCGCCAGCGTCCGGTGCCGACGGGCACACCACCGACCTCGGCGCCCAGCAGGACCGCGGCGTCGACCAGCACCTCACCGGCCGGGCCCTCGTGGACACGGGCTTCGCCGGGGTAACGCCGCCGCCCGCGCTGAAGGACGACCTCCGCCCGCTCGGGCAGGCCGGCACGGGCGGGCAGCTGGGCGTGCAGGTTCACCGTCTGGCCGTCGAGGATCGCGGCGTAGTGCAGCTGGGCGGCGCGCCTGCTGCGCAACGGGATCAGGACACGCAGCAGCCGGTTGCGCAGGGCCACGGCGCGCGGGCGGGCCGCCCCGCCACCGGTCGCGACGGGACGCTTGGATCTGGGGGTCATGAGCCCGCGTACCCCAGTTCTGCCGCAGGGGCCGGCCGCCGCGGCGCCACGACGCCGGAGGCTGTCTCGAAGGGACTGGCTACCGGGAAATAGGCTTCCAGGAACGCGGAGACCATGCGGGACTGGACCTCGGGGTCGGGGGCGGTGACGGTGTCGTTCATGCAGAAGGTGTCGAAGTTGCGGCGGGCCAGAAGGGTGTCGAGCCGGCGCTGGGCCATCCCGTCCGCCAGGTCGATGTAGACGTAGCGGATGTCGCCGACCGTGGCGCGTGCCGAATGGTAGGCGTAGTAGTGGTGCAGCGAAGAGGCGATCGGTACGTCGTTCGGCGACCGGAAGCGGGAGTGCTGGGTCACCCGGTGTGCCTGGTTGTAGACCTGCTCGATCTCCGCCAGCACACTGCGCCGCAGCGCGTGCGGCGTGTGCTTCATCTTCTGGGAGATGACGGTGCCGAAGTACTGGGCGATCAGGCCGCGGCTGTTCTTGCCCGCCGCGTTGACGGGCAAGTCCTGCGAGCTGGTCCGCCCGGACGGGATCAGAGCCTTGGACTGGAAGAACTTGGTCAGCCCGTTGGGGTGGAAGAAGCGCCCCGGATGTACGGGCCGCCCGAAGAAGACGTCGTCGTTCAGGTACAGGAAGTGCTCCGAGAGCTCGGGTATGTGGTGCAACTGGCTCTCGATCGCATGGGAGTTGAACGTCGGCAGCGCGCTGGGTTCGGAGAAGATCTCACGGTGGTCCACCACACGGATCCCGGGGAAGTCCGTGTTCAGCCACGACGGCACCTGGCCGGCGGTGACCAGGAAGATGTTGCGCACCCAGGGCGCGTACTGGTGGATCGAGCGCAGCGAGTACCTCAGCTCGTCCCGGCTGGTGTAGCGGGAGTCGTTGGCCGCCTGCTCGTGCAGGGCGCCCTCCCGGACGGCGGTGAGCTGCCCGCGGGCCGCGTCGCGGCGGGACCGCCAGACCGGGTCCGAGTCGTCCACCCAGGTGTAGACGACGTCGATCGGGAAGAGGTGGTCGTCCGGCAGCGCGGCCACGAACTCGGGCAGGGTGCGTGCCTGGCCGGTGGTGTAGGGGCCGGGCACCGTGCTGAAACGCTTCTGCTCCGCCCAGCAGCGGCCCGCGTCCAGCGGAACCTCGGTCGTCACCTTGTTGGGCCGCGGCGCGGTGAGCAGGCCGTCCCGCTCGGTCCAGAACTCGACGTCGCAGCCGTACTCGCCGCCGAACACCAGGCGCCCGGTGGGGTCGCAGACGACCCACGTCACACGCAGCACATTCTGCCCGCGCAGCGCCCGCCAGCTTCCCGGTGCGGACCCGGGACGCAACGGCGCCGGAGAAGCGGTGCCGATGTACCCGGGGTGCTCCACGAAGGCGAGCTGGAGCAGTTCCTCGAAGTCGGCCCGCCGCCGGGCGGGCACGGCCACACAGGGCACCACAGGCGACTTCGCGCCACGGACGCAGAAGTAGTCGATCCCGGCTTCCTCCAGGAGGGAGACCACGATGTGAAGGTTGCGGGCACGGGCGGCCCACGCGGTGGCGCCGGGCACCTCCACCGCGCGCAGGTGTTTTCCGGCCTCTCGTACGACGCGCAGCCGGCCTTCGGGAGCGTGCTTACCGCCTCGGACCTGACCGCCCATCGCCCGGACCGTGACGGCGGAGCGCACGGCGTCGGCGGAGGCGAGTGAACGCTTCACCGACGTGCGCAACGGGCCCGGTATCCGCCGCACGATCCGGCGCCGAGCCCCCACAGGTACCAGCGATCGATATGCCGACACGAGCGCACTCGCCTCGGGATTGTTGAGGCTCACCCGACTTCCGCACCACCCAGCTCAAGGCCGGCACAGACTGCCCGGCGCATGTCCCCCGCCCTGCCCGCGATGGTCACCTCACGTCGACCTGCGGTGCACCTGAGGCTTACCAACCAAACAGAATGTTTACATCTGCTCCTCAGACTGTCCAGAAGTAATCGGTTTCCGCGAACCATCTGTCATAAAGCACACACCAGTACAACCTTTTGGTGGAACCTCTGCTCCGCGGCTGCGGGGACGGTACGTCAGACGCGCGCCCAGTCCAGGAGCACCAGGCCCGGCTCGGGAGCCTGCCGGGCGAGGCGGAGCGCGCCGTCCGCGCCGAAGGCCGCGACCACCACCCGGCCGTATCCGTCGTGCACCAGGGCCGGCGCACTCGCGGAGTTCCCTCCGGCGTCCGTCCACCACACGCCCGACGACTCGGCCTCCGTGCCGCACACGCCGACCAGGACTCCGCCGGCCGCGCCACGGTGAGCGATCACCGTGCAGTCGTATCCGTCGAGAGTGGTGCGCAGCACCGCGTTGGCACCGTCTCCGGGAGTGCCGCCCAGCGTGACGAGCCAGGAGCCGCGACGGTGGCAGAGCAGGCCGGATCCGGACACATCGGTCCAGAAGCAGGTGAGCCGTCCGGGAGCAGTCTCCACCGCGGCGACCGAGCCGGGCAGTGGGCCCGGCCGTATGTCGTGCGAACGCTGCGGCACGGCGCCGAGTTCCGGCTGGAACCAGTGCAGGACCGCGTCGGCGGTGGGAGCGAACACCTCGACATGGCCGGTGGACGTGACCGCCGCCGTCAGTCCGTCCCGCAGGTCCGCGCCTCGCAGATCGACCCAGGGCTCCCACCCGCCGCCCTTGCCCTCCCTACGCATCATCAGCCCGCCGCCCGAGTTGCGCACGAAGACATGCACGGTGCCCTTGGCGTCCACGGCGCCCGCCGGCACCCCGAACCCGGCCGCCTTGTCCGGCTGCTTGTGCGGGTTGCCCAGGGAGCGCCATTCGGTGACGGGACGCCCGCTCTGGTACTGGATCGCGTGCACCACGTCGACGCGCACCACGCCGTCGGCGCCCCGCCGTTCCCGGCGGCCGAGGAAGTGGACGTAGGTGTCGGCTCCCTGCGCGACGGTGAGGTGCGTGAGGCCGGCGACCGGGAAGAGATCCGGTCCCGACCAGTCCGGGCCGCCCGACCGGATCTCGGTCCAGCGCAGCAGTCCCTCCTGGCAGCGGGCGTAGGCGGTGAGCCGTCCGTCCTTGCCCCGCACGAGCCAACTTCCCGTGACGAAACCGGTCACGACGGGAGATGACGCGGCCGCGGCGGGCAGAGAGGAACGACGCCGCTGCGCCACCCGCACCGACCGACCCCGCATCGCCATGACGGACTCCCTGGTAGAACCCGCCCGAACTCGACGCGGGGACATGAAATTCTCACATCATACGAACAATACATATGCACTTCCGACTTGAATCGATCCCGGAACGCGGCGCCGCAGTCGCAGCCGGCAGCCACTCCAACTCCGGTCGGCACGGCGTGTGATGTATGCCACTGCCGTACAACGCCCCGCGTGGGTTGCGGGTCTGTCCCGTAGCCCGAGTGCTCCCTGCCCGGGCATGAGGAGACGAGGACAGTGCGCCATGACAACCCCAGCCGTTGAGAGCCCCCGAAGCCCGCACCAGTCCACCCAGGGTGAGGCTCCCCGCCGCCGGCGCCGCACCGGCCGGTGGATCCTGCTCTCACTGGCCGTACTGGTCGCGGCCGGGGCGGGGACCGTGTACTGGCTGTACAGCGGCCTGAACGGCAACATCCAGGGCGTCGACATCGACAAGGCCATCGGCGACGACCGGCCCGAGAAGCTGCCCACCTCCGGGCAGAACATCCTGATCCTCGGCTCCGACTCCCGCGCCGGCGACAACGCCGCGCTCAACACCGGCAAGGTCGCCGGCGCCCGCTCCGACACCGCGCTGGTGATGCACATACCCGAGGGCCGCACCGAGGCCGTCGCCATCAGCATTCCGCGCGACACCCTGGTGACCCGGCCCGAGTGCGCGAAGTCCGACGGCACCACGGCGGCGTCGGCGAAGCGCGTGATGTTCAACTCCATCTACGGACAGGTCGGCCCGGCCTGTGTGGTGAAGACCGTGGAGCAGATGTCCGGCATCCGCATGGACCACTACATGGAGATCGACTTCGCGGGCTTCAAGGGGCTGGTGGACGCGATCGGCGGGGTCACCGTCACCGTGGACAAGGACATCCACGACAAGTCCAGCGGCCTGGACCTGACCGCCGGCACCCACCGACTGGACGGCACCCAGTCCCTGCAGTTCGTCCGCACCCGGCACGGCATCGGCGACGGCAGCGACCTCGGACGCATCAGTCTCCAGCAGCAGTTCATGCTGGACCTGCTGAGCGAGATCAAGCAGCAGGACCTCCTGGGCAGCCCCACCAAGACCTACAAGATCGCCGACAAGCTCACCGCGGCCCTCACCACCGATGCCGAGCTCGCCTCTCTCACCAAGCTGGCGGAGTTGGGGCGCAGCCTGAACGGCGTCAACCCCTCCAGCATGGAGACGATCATGCTGCCGGTGCGCTACGACAAGATCGACCCCAACCGCGTCGTGGCCGCGGAGCCCCAGGCGACCGAGCTGTGGAAGGCGCTCCGCGACGACTCCGCCATCCCCGAGTCTGCCAAGAAGTCCCCCGCGACGGGGGGTTGACCCGCACAGCGGGACAGCCCGCGTCCGCGGATCGGAACGCGGCGCCACGGGGGCCGGCGTCCGGGCCGCTCGCCAGCGCGGCGACCGGCCCGGGGTCGGCTCGGGGCCGGCTTGGGGCCGGCTTGGGCGAGAAGCCCCGCGGGCCCACGAAGTCACAGAGACTGGGCCTGTGTCTGATTCCGACCGGAAGGACCCCGGATGCCGACCCCGCCGCCCGACCCGGGCCGTACCCCCGCCCTGCTGATCGTCGACGGGGCCAACGTCGTCGGCTCCGTCCCGGACGGGTGGTGGCGCGACCGGCGGGGCGCCGCCGAGCGCCTGCGCGACCGGCTCGCCGGGTACGTCGCGGGAGGCGTACCCGGCGTACCGGGTCCGCTGGAGATCGTGCTGGTCCTGGAGGGCGCCGCGCGGGGCGTGCCGTCCGTGCCCGGCGTACGGGTCGAGGAGGCGCCCGGCAGCGGCGACGACCACATCGTCCGGCTGGCCGCCGCCGCGGCGGACCGCGCCCGGGTGGTCGTCACCGCCGACCGCGAATTGCGCCGCAGGGTAACCGCAACGGGCGCCACCACGGTGGGACCGCGCACGGTCTACGGTCCCGACACGGGACCCGATTCCGACCCCGGCACCGGCGCCGGTTCCTAGCCCGACTCCTGCACCGACCCGGGCTCCGGCTCCTAGCCCGACTCCGGCTCCGGCTCCGGCTCCAGCCCCGGGATGCTCCCGGCCAGGGGCCCGGTTCCGAGCCGTGCCCCGGCCAGGGACCAGTTTCGAGTCCGGTTTCGGTGACCACGATGCCTCCAGCCAGGGGCCGGTTCCGAGTCCCGCTCTGGCTACGGCTCCGAGTCCGCTCCGGCCCGGGGCACGGGGCCCGGGGCCCAGCCCCCGGTTCCTGCTCCAGTCCCCGGTTCCTGCTCCAGCCCTCTGCTCCAGCTCCAGCTCCAGCTCCAGCTCCAGCGACCAGGATGCCTCCAGCCAAGGGCCCAGTTCCGAGCCCGAGTCCGCCTCCGGCTCCGAGCCCTGCCCCGGCCCGGGACCCAGTCCCGAGTCCGGCCCCAGCCCCCGGCTCCGGCTCCCCCTTCGGCAATCCAGACGCCTCGGCCGCCCGAACAGAGCTGAACAACCAGGACCGATCCAGGTCAGTTCAGTGTGGCCTGGTACAGGGCCACACAGGCGCTGGCTACCAGGACGCCCAGGACGATTCGTTTGAAGCGGGTGGGATTCGTGCGGGTGAAGAGGCGGTCTCCCAGCCACCAGCCCACCAGCAGGCCGGGGAGACCCGCGCCGGTCAGCAGGAGGCTGTCCGTGGTCAGCCGGCCGACGGCGAGGAATCCGGCGCGGGCCAGGGCGTCCTGGACGCAGAACGTGGCCTGGAGGGTCGCCCGGAACTCGCGGGGCGCCAGGCCCATGGCCTGGAAGGTGGCGACCAGCGGCGGCCCGTTCATACCGGTCGCGGTCAGCAGCGCCCCGCTGGCGAAACCCGAGGCGATCGTGGGGCCCGTACCGCGCCGGAAGGTCAGGCCGCGGCCGATCAGGACGGCGAACACCAGCACCACACAGGCGATGAGGATCGACAGCGAACGGGCGCCGAGCACCGTCACCGCGAGCAGCCCGAGCGGCATGCCCACCAGTCCCGCCGCGCTCACCAGGCCCGCCGTGCGCACACTGACGTGCTCCCTCTGATGGACGCAGACCGCCAGCGAGAGCACCCCGCCCAGCGCGGTGACCACGACGATGGCGTTCTGAGGGCTGGTCAGCAGGGTCAGCAGCGGCACCGCCACCAGCGCGAACCCGAAGCCGCTCAACGCCTGCGCGAACGACGCCAGCGCGGTGACCAGCGCCACCTCGGCGATCAGGGTCGTCGTCACCTACGCCCCCTCCGGCCGCTGCCGCCGGGGTGGCCCGCCCGTCCCCGTACCTGCCCGAACCCTACCGAGCAGGAGGGCACCGACCGCCCGGGGGTGCTCGCCGAACGGCCCGGCGCCGTCCTCATCTCCCCGATGACGACGCCAACCCGGGCCCGTCGGCCACCGCCGCGAGCGGTCCTGCCAACCGCTAGGAGGCACCTCCGCCGCCCGCCGCCCGGCGCTCCTGCGCCTGGCGCTCGGCGAGCCTGCTGTGGGTGCGGCCGTAGAGGAAGTACACGACGAAGCCGATGACCATCCAGATGGCGAAGCGGAGCCAGGTCTCGGCGGGGAGGTTGAGCATCAGCCAGAGGGAGGCGCAGACGGAGAGGATCGGGACCACGGGGACCCAGGGGGTGCGGAAGGCGCGGGGCAGGTCGGGGCGGGTGTTACGCAGGATGACCACGCTGATCGCGACCACGACGAACGCGAACAGCGTGCCGATGTTCACGAGTTCGGCCAGTTCGCTCAGGCTGGTGAAGCCGGCGACGATCGCGATGATCACGCCGAGCAGGATGGTCGGCCGGTACGGGGTGCGGAACCGCGGGTGGGTGTGCGAGAAGAACCGGGGCAGCAGCCCGTCCCGGCTCATCGCGAAGAAGACCCGGGCCTGCCCCAAAAGCAGGATCATGCACACCGTGGTCAGGCCGATGGCCGCGCCGAAGCTGATGAGGCCCGCGTACCAGGGATGCCCGGTGGACTTGAACGCGTCGGCGAGCGGCGCGTCCACGGACAGCGCGCTGTACTTCTGCATACCGGTGACGACGATCGACACGGCGACGTACAGCACCGTGCAGATGATCAGCGAGCCGAGGATGCCGCGCGGCACGTCGCGCTGCGGGTTGCGGGTCTCCTCGGCCGCGGTGGCCACGACGTCGAAGCCGATGAAGGCGAAGAAGACGACGGACGCGGCGGTGAAGATGCCCATCACGCCGAAGTTCGAGGGCGCCCAGCCGAACATCAGCTGGATGAGCGGTGCCTTGAGGGTGCCGCCCGCGGGCACCGGCTGCGCCTTCGGGATGAACGGGTCGTAGTTGCCGCCCTTGATGAAGAAGGCGCCCGCGATGATCACGACGAGCACCACGGCCACCTTGACGGCGACGACGATCGAGGTGACCCGCGCGGAGAGCTTCATGCCGAGCACGAGGATGACGGTGAGGACCAGGACCAGGAGGGCGGCGAGGATGTCGAAGCCGAAGCCGGTCGCGGCGTCACGGCCGCTGAGATATTCGGGCAGGTGCCAGCCGGCATTGTCGAGCAGCGAGTGGATGTAGCCGGACCATCCGACGGCGACCACCGCGGTGCCGAGCGCGAGTTCCAGCACCAGGTCCCAGCCGATGATCCAGGCGGGGAACTCGCCGAGCGAGGCGTAGGAGAAGGTGTAGGCGGAGCCGGCCACCGGGACCGTGGAGGCGAACTCCGCGTAGCAGAGCGCGGCGAGCGCGCAGACCACCCCGGCCACGACGAAGGACAGGGAGACCGCGGGGCCGGCGGTGTTCCTGGCCGCCGTGCCGGTGAGGACGAAGATGCCGGTACCGATGATGACGCCGACGCCGAACACGGTCAGATCGAGGGCGGACAGGGACTTTCTGAGCGCGTGCTCGGGTTCCTCGGTGTCCCGGATCGACTGCTCGACGTTCTTCGTCCTGAAGAGCGTGCTGCTCACGGCGTGACCTCCCCTGCTTGTCGTCCTCGACCTAGCTCGAACCGGCTCGAACCGGCTCGACATGATCGAGAGAGCTGGGGATGCGTATGCCCCGGCATTCGCAGGTTCACGCAGACGGGCCGGTTGCGCCACCCGTAAGAGGGGGCACGACCGGCCCGTGCCGTCGTCCGCGCGGTCCGGCGGCTCAGTCGCGCGCGGGCTGCACCGCCGCGTCGACCTCCGCCTCGAGCTCGGCGTCGACCTCCGCCTCCGGCCGCTCGAACCGGCCGTCCAGCTTGGAGACCAGACCCGTGACCTGACGGGCGATGTCCGGCGCGGTCAGCCCGATCTCCGCCAGCACCTCGGCGCGGGAGGCGTGGTCGAGGAAGCGCGGCGGGATGCCGAAGTCGCGCAGCGGCACGTCCACGCCCGCGTCCCGCAGGGCCTGCGAGACCGCCGAGCCGACACCGCCGACACGGGAGTTGTCCTCGACGGTGACGACCACGCGGTGCCGTGCGGCGAGCGGCGCCATGGCCTCGTCGACGGGCTTGACCCAGCGCGGGTCGACGACGGTGGTGGTGATGCCCTGCTTGTCGAGGAGCGTGGCCACCTCCAGGCACATCGGGGCGAGGGCGCCGACGGAGACGAGGAGGACGTCCGGGGTGTCGGTGCCGGGCTCGCGCAGTACGTCCATGCCGCCGACGCGGCCCACCGCGGGTACGGCGGGACCGACGGCGCCCTTGGAGAAGCGGACCACGGTCGGGGCGTCGTCGACCTCGACCGCCTCGCGCAGCTGGGCGCGGACCTGGTCGGCGTCGCGCGGGGCGGCCAGCCGCAGACCCGGGACGACCTGGAGGATCGACATGTCCCACATGCCGTTGTGGGAGGCGCCGTCGGTGCCGGTGACACCGGCCCGGTCCAGGACGAAGGTGACCCCGCACTTGTGCAGGGCCACGTCCATCAGGACCTGGTCGAAGGCGCGGTTGAGGAAGGTGGCGTAGACGGCGAAGACCGGGTGCACGCCGGCGTGGGCGAGACCGGCCGCGGAGACGGCGCCGTGCTGCTCGGCGATGCCGACGTCGTAGACCCGGTCGGGGAAGGCCTTCGCGAACTTGTCCAGACCGACCGGCTGGAGCATGGCCGCGGTGATGGCGACGATGTCCCGCCGCTCCTTGCCGAGCCTGACCATCTCGTCGCCGAACACGGAGGTCCAGTCGGCGCCGGAGGACGAGATCGGCAGTCCGGTGTCGGGGTGGATCTTGCCGACGGCGTGGAAGCGGTCGGCCTCGTCCTGGAGGGCGGGCTGGTAGCCGCGGCCCTTCTCGGTGAGGCAGTGCACGATGACGGGACCGCCGAACCGCTTGGCGCGGGCCAGCGCCGACTCCAGGGCCTCGATGTCGTGGCCGTCGATGGGGCCGACGTACTTCAGGCCCAGGTCCTCGAACATGCCCTGCGGGGCGATGAAGTCCTTCAGGCCCTTCTTGGCGCCGTGCAGGGTCTCGTACAGCGGCCGGCCGACGACCGGGGTGCGCTCCAGCACCTCCCGGGTGCGGGCCAGGAAGCGTTCGTAGCCGTCGGTGGTGCGCAGGGTCGCCAGGTGGTTGGCGAGGCCGCCGATGGTGGGCGCGTAGGAGCGCTCGTTGTCGTTGACGACGATGACGAGCGGGCGGTCCTTGGCGTCGGCGATGTTGTTCAGCGCCTCCCAGGCCATGCCGCCGGTCAGCGCGCCGTCGCCGATGACCGCGGCGACGTGGCTGTCCCGCTCGAGCAGCTGGTTGGCCTTGGCGATGCCGTCGGCCCAGCCCAGCACGGTGGAGGCGTGGCTGTTCTCGATGACGTCGTGCTCGGACTCGGCCTGCGAGGGGTAGCCCGACAGGCCGCCCTTCATCTTCAGCTTGGAGAAGTCCTGGCGGCCGGTGAGCAGCTTGTGCACGTAGGACTGGTGGCCGGTGTCCCACAGCACCTTGTCCTTCGGCGAGTGGAACACCCGGTGCAGGGCGATGGTCAGCTCCACCACACCCAGGTTGGGGCCGAGGTGGCCGCCGGTCTTGGAGACCTCGGTGACGAGGAAGGTCCGGATCTCCTGCGCCAGCTGGTCCAGCTCCTCCAGGCTGAGCCGGTCCAGATCGCGCGGTCCCCTGATGCGGGTCAGCAGCGGCACCCGTGCCTCCTTGCGTAGAGCTGATCGAGCTGTTGCCGGGCTCGTCGAGTCTAATGTTCCGCCCGGGCGCCCGGTGTCCGGGCCGGGGGTCGTACGTCACGCGAACGGCGGTACCGGTGTCGCGCCCGCCACGACACGACTGTGCCCAGCACCGCCATGGGTGCCGGGCACAGTCCTGGATCGGACGAGGCTTACGCGCGCCCCGCCGACTTCTGCGTCTTGCGGGTCACGGCGTCGATGACGACCGTCGCCAGCAGCACGCCACCGGTGATCATGTACTGGACCGGGGACGCGATGCCCTCCAGGGCGAGGCCGTACTGGATCGAGACGATGACCAGCACACCGAGGAGCGCGTTCCAGGTGCGGCCGCGGCCGCCGAAGAGGGACGTGCCGCCGATCACGGCCGCGGCGATGACGTTCATCAGGAACTCGCCGGTGCCCGCGCCCTGGTTGGCGGAGGCGATCTTCGAGGCGACGAAGAGACCGCCGATCGCGGCGAAGGTGCCGGCGATCGCGAAGACCGAGATCCGGACCAGTTCCACGTTGATGCCGGCCCGGCGGGAGGCCTCGACGCTGCCGCCGAGCGCGAAGACCTTGCGGCCGTAGGCGGTGCGGCGGAGCACGAAGTCGGTGATCACCAGCACGGCGAGGAAGATCACCACGGCGAGGGGCAGGCCCTTGTACTGGTTGTACATGACCGCCACGGCGAAGGAGACGACGGCCAGCAGCACGGTGCGCACCACGATGTCGCTGAGCGGCCGGGACGGGATCCCGGCGGCCTCGCGGCGGCGGTTGCCCAGGTACGCGGTCAGGAAGTACCCGCCGACGGCCACGACGGCGAGCCCGTAGGCGGCGGCGACGTCGGTGAAGTAGTAGCTGGTGAGCTTGGTGACGATGCCGTCGTCGAGGTTGATGGTGCCGTTGCTGCCGAGGATCTGGAGCATGAAGCCCTGCCAGAACAGCAGACCGGCCAGCGTCACGGCGAAGGCGGGGACGCCGATGCGCGCGAAGAAGAAGCCGTGCAGGGCGCCGGCCACGGTACCGGTGAGGATGGCCAGCACCAGGGCCAGCAGCTCGTTCATCCCGTGGGTGATGTTCAGCACCGCGAAGGTGGCGCCCGCGACACCGGAGACCGAGCCGACCGACAGGTCGATCTCGCCCAGCAGCAGGACGAACACGATGCCGACGGCGATCATGCCCGTACCGACCATGGCGACGGAGATGTCGGAGAGGTTGCCCGCGGTCAGGAAGTTGGAGTTCAGGCTCTGGAAGATGATCCAGATGACCAACAGACCGATGACGACCGGGACGGAGCCCAGGTCACCGGCCTTCATCTTGCGCTTGAACTCGGTGACATAGCCCGCGAAACCCTGTTCGCGCACCAGTAGCCGGGGGTCCACGACGGTCGCCGCGCCGGCCGCCGCCTCGGTGTTCTCCAGCGCGCTGCTCTCGGGGGGCGTGGAGGTCTTGTCGATGCTCACTTCTTGATCTCCCCATTGGTGCGCGCCGCACGGCGGGTGACGGCGTTGTCCGTGGCGCCGGTGATGGCGGAGATGATCTCTTCCTGGGAGGTCGACTTGACCTCGAAGACACCGTTGTTGCGGCCCAGGCGCAGCACGGCCACCTTGTCCGCGACCGCTTTGACGTCGGCCATGTTGTGGCTGATGAGGATCACCGCGTGACCGCGCTCACGCAGCCGCTCGACCAGGTCGAGGACCTGTGCGGTCTGCTCCACGCCGAGGGCGGCGGTGGGCTCGTCGAGGATGACCAGCTTGGGCTCGCCGAGCATGGAACGGGCGATGGCCACGACCTGGCGCTGGCCACCGGAGAGCGAGGCGATCGGGATGCGGACGCTGGGGATGCGGATCGACAGCGTGTCCAGCAGTTCGCGGGAGCGGCGCTCCATCTCGACCTCGTCCAGGACGCCGCGGCGGCGGATCTCCCGGCCCAGGTAGAGGTTGCCGACCACGTCGATGTTGTCGCACAGCGCGAGGTCCTGATAGACCGTCGCGATGCCGAGGTTCTGGGCGTCGTGCGGCTTGTTGATCTGGACCGCGCGGCCGTCCCACTCGATGCGGCCCTCATCGATGGGGTGCACGCCGGCGATCGTCTTGACCAGCGTGGACTTTCCGGCGCCGTTGTCGCCCACCAGGGCGACCACCTCACCGGCGTGGACCTCAAGCTCTACGTCGGTGAGCGCCTGGACGGCACCGAACCGCTTGGAGACCCCGCGCAACGCCAGCACGGGCGTAGCGGACAAGTGAACCATCTCCTTCGCCGCCTGACCCGGCGGGAGGTTGTACAGAAGTTTGGGGGGTTGTTCCGTCCGGCGCCCCGCACGAGCTTGCGGGGCTTTGGATACGCGGGGCGCCGGACGGAGCCTTGGGGCGCGTCCCGTCAGGGGGATCCGGGGGTGAACTCCCCGGACTCCCCTGACGCTGGAGGCGCGTGCGTCGCTCTGCGGCGGACCGGTCCGGTTACTTCAGACCGATCTTGTCGCAGGCCGCCTTGTACTGGGCGGTGCAGATCTCGGGGATGGTGTAGACGCCGTCCTTGACGACGGTGTCCTGGATGTTGTCCTTGGTCAGCGAGGTGACCGCGACCAGGACCGAGGGGACGGCCTGGGTGGTGGGGCTGTCGACCTTGTCCTTGGCGATCGAGTCCAGCGACTTGCCCTGAGCCAGGGCGACAGCCATCTCGGCGGCGGCGTCGGCCTCGGGGGCGTACGGCTTGTAGACGCTCATGTACTGCTCACCGGAGACGATGCGCTGCACACCCGCGAGTTCGGCGTCCTGGCCGGTGACCGGGACGGAGATGCCGGCGGCCTTCAGGGCGGTGATGATGCCGCCGGCCATGCCGTCGTTGGCGGAGTAGACGCCGACGATGTTCTTCTTGCCGATGGAGGAAATGGCGCCCTCCATGTTGGAGTTGGCGTTCTCCGGCTTCCACTCCTTGGTGTCGTACTCCTTGCCGATGTTCACCTTGCCGTCGAGGACCGAGTGGGCGCCGTCCTTGAACTGCTTGGCGTTCGGGTCGGTGGAGGAACCGTTCATCATGACGATCTTGCCGGACTTGGCCTTGGCGCCCAGCGCCTTGAGCAGCGCCTCGCCCTGGGTCTTGCCGACGGTCACGTTGTCGAACGAGGTGTAGGCGTCGATCGGGCCCTGGGCCAGGCGGTCGTAGGCGACGACCGGGATGCCGGCGTCCTTGGCCTTCTGCACCGAGTTCTTGATGGCGGCGGCGTCGACGGCGTCGACGATCAGCACGTCCACCTTGTTGGTGATCATCGTCTCGACCTGCTGGCTCTGCAGGGTGGCGTCCTGCTTGGCGTTGGCGTAGACGACCTTGCCCTTGTTGCCGGTCAGCTCCGCGACCTTCTTCTCGATCAGCGGGCGGTCGAACTTCTCGTAACGAGCGGTCTGGTTCTCCGGCAGCAGCAGGCCGACCTTGATGGCGTCGCCCTTCTTCTCGCTGCCGGCCGACTTGGAGGAGTCGCCGCCGGACTCCTTGGCGCTGCCACAGGCGGCGAGCGAGACGGCCATGGCACCAGCAGCAACGGCGAAAGCCGCACGACGCATACGCGTGTTCACTTCTTCAAACCTCCCTGACGAGGCCGCGTCGTTGCGGCCGAGGTGGCTGGAAGTCAACTCGGCCGCGCGTGCGACGTCAAGAAGTAAATCCTTAACGAGATGGCAACGGTGCCATCCGTTCTCTAAGTGAAGGCAGGTGTGGCCGCGTGCAGCGTGCCGTCCAAAAGGGTCGAATCGCCCATCTCGCTCAACGCCAGGGCGAGCGCCCCGAGGACTTCGGCGCGGCCCCCGAGTGCCCCGGGAAGCACGGTGAGTTGGCGCGCCGCACTGGGGATGGCGTACCGTCCCACCGACTCCCGGATCGGGCCCAGCACCAGCTCACCGGCCTCGGCGAGGTCCCCGCCGAGCACCACCCGGCTGGGGTTGAGCAGGTTGCAGAGATTGGCGACCCCGCTGCCGATGTGGCGGCCGACGTCGGCGATCACCCGGCGGCAGCCCGGGTCGCCGTCCCGTGCCAGCCGTACGACGCCCTCCATGGTCAGGTCGGTGCCGTGACTGGGCCGGAGCAGCGGGAGCACGTACCCGGCGGCGGTGAAGGTCTCCAGGCAGCCGCGGTTCCCGCAGCGGCAGACCGGGCCGGACTCGTCGAGCGTGATGTGCCCGATCTCACCCGCCGTGCCGCCGGGGCCGCGGTAGATCCTGCCGCTGATCACCAGGCCGGCGCCGACCCCGCTGGCGATCTTGATGTAGGCCAGGTCGCGCACGCCCCGGCCGCTGCCCCAGACCAGCTCGCCCAGAGCGCCCAGGTTGGCGTCGTTGTCCACGTGCACCGGCACGCCGAGGCGCCCCCGCAGCTCCTCGGCGGGCTTGACGCCCGTCCAGCCCGGCAGGATGGCCGTGGAGCCCAGCGTGCCGGACTCGACGTCGATCGGGCCGGGTACGCCGACACCCACGCCGGCGATCTTGGAACGGTCGACGCCCGTGGCCGCGATCAGGCGGTTGACCAGCTCTTCCGCCCGGTCGAAGCCCTGCGCCGAGGAGGCGTCCACGTCCAGCGGCTCGGACTCCTCGGCCAGCACCTGGTGGGCGAGGTTCCCTATGGCGACCCGCAGGTGCGTGTGCCCGAAGTCGACGCCGATCACGATGCCGGCGTCCCCGCTCAGGGACACGCTGCGGGCCCGGCGCCCGCCCGCGGAAGTAGGCGTGACCTGGACCGTTCCACCGTCCTTGAGTTCGCGCACGATGTTGGAGACCGTCGCCGCGGACAGGCCCGTGGTCCGCGCGATCTCCGCCTGCGTGAGTGATCCGGCAAGACGCACGGCACGTACGACCCGCTCCAGGTTGGCTCGGTGCAGCGACGACTGCGACCCTGGAGTCTCCACGACGACCTCCTGCGCGCGGGGCCGCTTCGGCGAGGCCCCGTCCAATGTCCAACTAGTGAACTCTAAGCTGAGCTGTTCGGGTCCCCTCCCGTCAAGAGGTTGAACGGTATCCGGGTCCGTGGACACGCTGATGGAGCCGTGTCCCGCACACGTGTGCGGACATGCGTGCGCCGCCCCCGCACGCCCCGGAGGGGGCGGCGAGAGCGGCGTACAGGGGCGGCGGGGCGGCGGGGCGCCGAGAGCTATTTCAGGGCGCCCGCCGTGAGCCCCTGCACCACTTGGCGCTGGAAGATGATGTACGCGGCGAGCACCGGCAGCATCGCCATCACCAGTCCGGCGAAGAGACCGGACCAGTCGCCCTTGTAGCCCTGGCTCACGGCCAGCTGCACCAGGCCCTGGGTGAGCACGTGCTTGTCCGGGTCGGTGTTGAGCACCGTCGGCAGCATGTACTGGTTCCACTGCCCCAGGAAGTTGAAGATTCCCACGCTGATCAGGCCGGGCTTGGCCATCGGCAGCATGATCTGGAAGAACGTCCGGGTGTGCGAGGCCCCGTCCACGAACGCCGCCTCCGCCACCGAACTCGGCAGGGTCCGGAAGAAGGCGGTCAGGAAGAACACCGTGAACGGCAGTGAATAGGCGATGTAGACCAGGATCAGGCCGTGAATGGTGTTCAGCAGTCCCATGTTGTTCACGACGTAGAACAGCGGGACCAGGGCCAGCATGATCGGAAAACTCATGCCGCCGATGAAGAGGTAGTAGATGAAGCGGTTGCCCGGAAAGTCGAAACGGGCCAGCACATACGCCGCCATCGAACCGAGCACCAGGGTGCCGACGAGCGAACCGCCCACCACCAGAACGGTGTTGAGGAAGTATTCGCTCATATTGGCGTCGGTCCAGGCCCGCGCCCAGTTGTCGAAGTGGAGTTTGTCGGGCAGCGCCCAGGGCGAGCTGAAGATGGAGTTGTCGTCCTTGAAGGACGTCATCACCGCCCAGACCAGCGGCATGACCACCATGATCGCCCAGATGATCAGAACGCCGTGCGAGAAGACGTTGAGGACGGAGCCGTCCTTCTTCCGTCCGCCCGGCTTTTCGGCCGGTACGCCGGCCGTGGCGAGACCGACACCGGACTCGGCCGGAACGGGGGCGGGGGACTCGGTCGTTTTCATCGTCAGAACTCCAGCCGCTCGCGCCGGCCCAGCCGCATCACGACGGCCGCGAAGGCCAGCGTGACGATGAGCAGGGCGACGCCGATCGTGGTGGCGTAGGCGGCCTGACCGTCACGGAACGCCTTCTGGTACACGTACAGGACCATGACGGTGGTCGAGTAGTCGGGGCCGCCCGGCCCGGTCGTCATGATCTGTACGACCGCGAACGACTCCGCCCCGAGGGCGAGGATGCCCATGTACACCCAGCCGGACTGCACGGTGTCCCACAGCAGCGGCAGGGTGATCCGGAAGAAGGTGGTGAACCGGCTGGCGCCGTCCAGCAGCGCGGCCTCGTACAGGTCCGCCGGGATGGAGGCCATACCGGCGGAGAACAGGACCACGAAGAAGCCGACCGTGGACCAGACCAGCACCCCCATCACGCACCACAGCGCGAGGCCCGGGTCGCCCAGCCACAGCGGCTGGACGCTGCCGAGCCCGATCCCGCGCAGCACGGAGTTGATCGCGCCGCTGTCCGGGTTGTACGCGAACGCGAACAGCAGGGCCACGATGGCGATCGACAGTACCTGCGGGAAGAAGTAGACGATCTTGTAGAACGAGGAGCCGCGGACACCGGAGATCGCTGGTCCGCCCCGGCGGCGCCGCCCACCCACATTGATCATGAAGGAGAAGAACAGCGCCAGACCGATCGTCACCAGCGGTAGCACCAGGGCGAACAGCAGGCTGTGCTGCAACGACTTCCAGAAGATGTCGTCGTGGAGCATCCTCTGGTAGTTGTCGAAGCCGACCATCTGGAAATCGGGGCTCAGACCGGTCCAGTCCGTGAACGAGTAGTAGATGGACTGGATGAACGGCCAGACGACGAAAAGCGCGTACAGCCCCAGGGGAACCGCGAGGAACCCCACGATGAACCGGTACTTGCCGTGCTGCATTGCTGCCGACCCCGATCTCTGGGCGGGTGGTACCGCTGGTGACGGATCCTCAGGACTACTGGTGCTTGTAGT
This sequence comes from Streptomyces sp. NPDC093064, assembly GCF_044754605.1. Lineage (NCBI taxonomy): Bacteria > Bacillati > Actinomycetota > Actinomycetes > Kitasatosporales > Streptomycetaceae > Streptomyces > Streptomyces sp. NPDC093064. The sequence goes on along the minus strand of NZ_JBIVPK010000021.1, from coordinate 72,398 downwards.
GCTTGATCGACTGGTCCTTGGCGGCCTCGTCGGCGAAGCCCTGGATCTTCTTGATGGCCTCGGCCGGGGTGAGGCGGCCGGCCATCATCTCGCCGATGCCCGACACACCGATCTTCTCCTTCTGGAGCTGCACGTACCAGTCCTGGAGCCGCGGGTTCACCACGTTGGAGCCCGCCTTGTCCAGCGCCGCGACTCCGGACTTCAGTCCGGGGGTGAGGTCGATGCCGTCCGTACCGCCGTTGTACGCGGTGAGCGACTTCACCTTGGCGGTGAAGTTCTTCGAGGAGGCCTCGCTGAGCATGATGCGCAGCTGCTCCATGCCGCCCTCGGGGTTCTTGGCCTTGGCCGGGACGATGAACGGCTCGCCGCCGGAGGCCCAGATGGTGCCGAACGGCATCTTGTCGGAGCTGTCGATGCCAGTGGGCGCGGAGACCGCAAGGTTGAAGTCGGCCGGGATGACGTTCGCGGACTCGTTCTCCACCCAGGAGCCGTTCGGGATGAACAGCGCCTTGCCCTTGGCCCAGGCGGTCTGCGACTGGATGTGGTCCAGACCCGGGGTGCCCTTGAGGACGTAGCCCTTCTGGTAGAGCTCGTAGTAGGCCTCGAAGCAGGCCTTGACCGCCGGATGCTTCCAGGCGTTGGGCTCGAGGTTGTCGATGGCGTCCAGGGCCTCGCGGCCGCCGACCTTGCCGATCATCGGGTAGAGCGAGAAGGGCAGGTAGTAGGGGTACTTGCCGGCGTAGGTCCAGCCGGCCATGCCCTTCTTCTTGGCCTTCTCGCAGACCTTGAGCATCTCGTCCCAGGTCTCCGGGTACTTCTCGTCCAGCGAGTCCAGGGCCTTCTGCGAGTACCACACGCCGTAGACCGTGTAGGCGTAGTACATGATCCAGACCGGCTGGCCGTCGAACTGGCCCATCTCCACGATGCCCGGGCGCAGGGTGTCGCGGACCTTCTTGCTCGGGTCGTCGTAGGACGCGGCGTCCAGCAGCGGGGTGAGGTCCGCGAGCTGGCTCTTGCCCACGAGGACGCCCATGTCCATCTGCTCCGCACCGGAGTTGTCGATGAGGTCCGGCGGGTTGCCCTGGTTGAAGCGCGGCTGGAGCGTCGACTGGATCTTCTGCGTGGCGGCGAACTTGGTCTTCGCCTTGGGGAAGTCCTTCTGGTAGACCTTCACGGCGTCCTCGGCGTACTCCTTGCCGAAGCCGCCGTCGAACAGGACGAATTCCATCTGCGCGGTGTCATTGACACCGAGCGGGTTCTTCTCGGTCTTCTTGCCCGTCTTGGCCTTCTCCTGGCCGCCACCGCCACCACCACTGGCGCAGGCGGACAGGAAGCCCATCGCGGGAACGCTGATGAGACCGAGTGCGGCGGACCGCTTGATCAGAGCCCGGCGGCCGACGCCTCCGTGGTTCTCGGCGGAAGTGGATCCCATGCTCAAGTCCTCGCCTTCTCCAGGACTCAGGCGGTGAACCGGATCCTCCCCGGCACCGCGGTCGGGTCAAGCTGGGTGGTGCAGGAAGTGCTTCGTGCGTCATCTACCGGGATCGGACGGAAGACAAGGAGGCGAACGCGTTTCACACGTCGAACCACCCTTTCCGACTGACTCCCCCGGGTCCGCTTCCGGCCGTTCTCGCGGTCGCACGGACGCCGACAGGTATAGTCCACTTCCCGTCAACGGAGCAAGATCGAGAGCAAGGTTCACCGCGGGTCTTTTCCGAGTTGAGACCTCACGCAAAACATGAGCCGTCCACGGGCTTCCGTTGACGGAGATATCCGTGCCTTTGCGCCCGAATGCCACACCCAACACCCTTGACATCACTGGCCACTTGGCTCCCTACTGGTCCTTGCGTAAAGAGCTGACAACGTTGTCCGAACCCAGGGAGGGACGCCGCGCATGCAGCGCAGAGTACGGCACAGATGGGGTCCGGCGGTCGTCATCACGGCCGCCTTCGTCACGGCAGCCGGCTCGCAGGGGGCCGCGGTCGCCCTGCCCGGCAAGCCCCCGGCCGCCGACCGGGAGTTCAGCTCCTCGTTCGAGGCCGGCGATCCGGCACCGGACTGGCTGAACACGGTCGACACCGCTCCCGGCGGCGGCAAGCGCGCCTCGGGCGTGGACGGCGGCTACAGCACCGGCATACCGGGCAATGTGGACGACCACATCACCGAGGTCCGGGCCAGCGGGGAGAACACGGGCGGCGGGGAGGTGAAGGAGAACCTCGTCGACGGCGAGTCCGGTACCAAGTGGCTGACGTTCGAGCCCACCGGCTGGGTCGAGTTCGACTTCGACAAGCCGGTGGAGATCACCCGCTACGCCCTCACGTCCGCCAACGACTTCGACGGGCGCGACCCCAAGGACTGGACCCTGAAGGGCTCCACCGACGGCAAGGACTGGAAGGCCCTCGACACCCGCACCGGGGAGAGCTTCTCCGAGCGGTTCCAGACCAGGACCTTCGACCTGGCCGAACCGGCCGAGTACCAGCACTTCCGGCTCGACGTCACCAGGAACAACGGCGCCTCGGGCATACTCCAGCTCGCCGATGTGCTGTTCTCCACCGGCGGCGACGACGCGCCGGTCCCGCAGGACATGCTCTCGCTGGTCGACCGCGGCCCGAGCGGCTCCCCGACCGCGAAGTCGGGCGCCGGCTACACGGGCAAGCGGGCCCTGCGGTACGCGGGCCGGCACACCGCGAAGGGCCGGGCGTACTCGTACAACAAGGTCTTCGACGTCAACGTCAAGGTGCTCCCCGACACGCAGCTGTCGTACCGCCTCTACCCGTCGATGGCCGACGGCGACCGCGACTACGACGCCACCAACGTCGCCGTCGACCTCGCCTTCACCGACGGCACCTACCTGAGCCGGCTGGGCGCGACCGACCAGCACGGCTTCACCCTGAGCCCGCAGGGCCAGGGCGCGGCCAAGACGCTGTACGTCAACCAGTGGAACAACGTGGCCTCCCGGATCGGTTCGGTCGCCGCGGGCAAGACCATCGACCGGGTCCTCCTCGCCTACGACTCCCCCACCGGCCCCGCGAAGTTCCGCGGCTGGCTGGACGACGTGGTGATCAAGCAGACGCCGCAGGAGAAGCCGAAGGCGCATCTGTCGGACTACGCGCTGACCACCCGCGGCACCAACTCCAGCGGCAGCTTCTCGCGCGGCAACAACTTCCCCGCGACCGCCCTGCCGCACGGCTTCAACTTCTGGACGCCGGTGACCAACGCGTCCTCGCTGAGCTGGCTGTACGAGTACGCGCGCGCGAACAACGACGACAACCTGCCGACGGTCCAGGCGTTCAGCGCGAGCCATGAGCCGAGCCCCTGGATGGGCGACCGGCAGACCTTCCAGGTGATGCCGTCCGCCGCCGCGGGCACCCCGGACACCGGCCGCGGCGCCCGCGCGCTCGCCTTCCGGCACGAGAACGAGACCGCGCGACCGTACTACTACGGGGTGCGCTTCGAGAACGGCCTCAAGGCGGAGATGACGCCGACCGACCACGCGGCCGTCCTGCGCTTCACCTACCCGGGCGACGACGCGAGCGTGCTGTTCGACAACGTCACCGAGCAGGCGGGCCTCAGCCTGGACAAGGAGCACGGTGTCATCACCGGCTACTCGGACGTCAAGTCCGGGCTGTCCACCGGCGCCACCCGGCTGTTCGTCTACGGCGTGTTCGACAAGCCCGTGAAGGAAGGCTCGTCGAGCGGCGTCAAGGGCTACCTGCGCTTCGACGCGGGCAAGGACCGCACGGTCACCCTGCGCCTCGCCACCTCCCTCATCAGCGTCGACCAGGCGAAGGACAACCTGCGCCAGGAGGTCCCGGACGGCGCCTCCTTCGACACCGTCAAGGCGTCCGCCCAGCGGACCTGGGACAAGCTGCTCGGCAAGGTCGAGGTCCAGGGCGCCACGCCCGACCAGTTGACCACGCTCTACTCCAGCATGTACCGGCTGTACCTGTACCCGAACTCCGGCTTCGAGAAGGTCGGCGGGAAGGACCAGTACGCCTCCCCGTTCTCGCCGATGCCCAGCCAGGACACACCGACCCACACCGGCGCGAAGATCGTCGACGGCAAGGTGTACGTCAACAACGGCTTCTGGGACACCTACCGGACCACCTGGCCGGCGTACTCGCTGCTGACACCCGGTCAGGCCGGTGAGATGGTCGACGGCTTCTTGCAGCAGTACAGGGACGGCGGCTGGACCTCCCGCTGGTCCTCCCCCGGCTACGCCGACCTGATGACCGGTACCTCCTCGGACGTGGCCTTCGCGGACGCGTACCTCAAGGGCGTGCCGATGGACGCGAAGGCGGCCTACGACGCGGCCCTGAAGAACGCCACCGTGGTGCCGTCGTCCTCGGGCGTGGGCCGCAAGGGCATGGCCACCTCCCCCTTCCTCGGCTACACCAGCACGGCCACCGGCGAGGGCCTGTCCTGGGCGATGGAGGGCTACGTCAACGACTACGGCATCGCGAAGATGGGCGAGGCCCTCTACAAGAAGACGGGCGAGAAGCACTACAAGGAGGAGGCGGAGTACTTCCTCAACCGGGCCCAGGACTACGTAAAGCTCTTCGACTCCCGGATCGGCTTCTTCCAGGGCCGCAACGCCCGGGGCGACTGGCGCCTCGACCCGTCGAAGTACGACCCGCGTGTGTGGGGTTACGACTACACGGAGACCAACGGCTGGGGCTACGCCTTCACCGCCCCGCAGGACAGCCGGGGCCTGGCGAACCTGTACGGCGGCCAGAAGGGCCTGGCGAACAAGCTCGACACCTACTTCGCCACTCCCGAGACGGCCTCCCCGGAGTTCGTCGGGTCCTACGGCGGTGTCATCCACGAGATGACCGAAGCGCGGGACGTGCGGATGGGCCAGTACGGCCACTCCAACCAGCCCGCCCACCACGTGATCTACATGTACGACGCGGCGGGGCAGCCGTGGAAGGCGCAGGAGAAGGTCCGTGAGACGCTCTCCCGGCTGTACGTCGGCAGCGATATCGGCCAGGGCTACCTCGGCGACGAGGACAACGGCGAGCAGTCGGCCTGGTACCTGTTCTCCGCGCTCGGCTTCTACCCGCTGGTCATGGGCGGCGGCGAGTACGCCATCGGCTCCCCACTGTTCACCAAGGCGACGGTGCATCTGGACGGGGGCCGCGATCTGGTGATCCAGGCCCCGAAGAACAGCGCGAAGAACGTGTACGTGCAGGGCGTACGGTTCAACGACAAGGCGTGGAACTCGACGAGCCTGCCCCACTCCCTGCTGTCGAAGGGCGGTGTCCTCCAGTTCGACATGGGTCCGCGGCCCTCGTCGTGGGGCACGGGCACGGACGCGGCGCCGGCGTCCATCACGACCGGCGACAAGGCACCGAGCCCGCGGGCGGACGTGCTGAAGGGCGACGGGCCGCTGTTCGACGACACCTCGTCGACGGAGGCCGCGGTGACGGCGGTGGACCTGCCGGTGGCCGGCCCCGTCAAGGCCGTCCAGTACACCCTGACCTCGTCCGCCGACCGCACCAAGGCCCCGACCGGCTGGACCCTCCAGGCATCCGCGGACGGCACGACCTGGAAGACGGTGGACCAGCGCTCGGGCGAGTCCTTCGCCTGGGGCAAGCAGACCCGCCCCTTCACGATCGCCGCACCGGGCACCTACCAGAAGTACCGCCTGGTCCTGGACGACGCCTCGACGCTGGCGGAGGTGGAACTGCTGGCCTGACGCACCACGGCATCCAGCATGAGGAAGGGGCGGGCCCGCCGGGCCCGCCCCTTCGTGCCGTCCCGGGGAACGGGGGTCCGGTCAGCCCGTGGCGACGGTGAAGACGTGCAGGTCGCCTCCTCCGACGGTCCAGTCGGTGGAGGAGAGGTCGACGGTGCCCGTGGTGCCGTATGTGTAGGTAACGGTGGCCCTGGTCTGCTGGTTGCCGCTGACCGCGCAGCCGACGAAGGACAACCGGGCGGCGGGCGTGGCCAGTTCGATGCTCTGGCCGGGCGCCGAGGCGTTGTCCGGGCGCCCGCTGGGCGAGTTGGGCGAGGTGAAGGACAGGCCGTTCACCGTGCCCTGCCCGCCCGGGGGGAGGCCGGCGGCCGCGTGACCGACCATTGGTGTCGCCACAAGCCGGCTCCACCTGTGCGCGGCGTCGCCCAACGGGAGGGCGAGGTGGGAGCACCCCGGACGGCAGGTTCCGGTCCGCCGTTATGGGAGCGCTCCCACCTCACTGCAAGTGAAGCTAGCGCGGACGGCGGCGGCTGTAAACGTCTGGTGCGAAAGAGCGAGGGCCGCACCCCCGTTACCGGGGATGCGGCCCAACTGCCCTACCGGATCCGTTACTTGCCGATCAGGTTGCGCAGGACGTACTGCATGATGCCGCCGTTGCGGTAGTAGTCCGCCTCACCGGGGGTGTCGATGCGGACGACCGCGTCGAACTCGACACCGCTGTCGGTGGTGACCTTCATCGTGCTCGGCGTGCGGCCGTCGTTGAGCTCGGTGACACCGGTGATGGAGAAGGTCTCCTCGCCGGTCAGGCCGAGGGACTCGGCCGTCTGACCCTCCGGGAACTGGAGCGGCAGGACGCCCATGCCGATGAGGTTCGAGCGGTGGATGCGCTCGTAGGACTCGGCGATGACGGCCTTGACGCCGAGCAGCGCGGTGCCCTTCGCGGCCCAGTCGCGGGACGAGCCGGAGCCGTACTCCTTGCCGGCCAGGACGACCAGCGGGATGCCCTGCTCGATGTAGTTGCGCGAGGCGTCGTAGATGAAGGAGACCGGCGCGCCGTCCTCGGTGAAGTCGCGGGTGTAGCCGCCTTCCGTGCCCGGCGCGATCTGGTTGCGCAGGCGGATGTTGGCGAACGTGCCGCGGATCATGACCTCGTGGTTGCCGCGGCGGGAGCCGTAGCTGTTGAAGTCGCGGCGCTCGACGCCGTGCTCGGTGAGGTACTGGCCCGCCGGGGTGTCGGCCTTGATGGCACCGGCCGGGGAGATGTGGTCGGTGGTGACCGAGTCGCCCAGCTTGGCGAGCACCCGGGCGCCGGCGATGTCCGCGACCGGGGCCGGGTCCATCGTCATGCCCTCGAAGTACGGGGGCTTGCGGACGTAGGTGGACTCGGTGTCCCACTCGAAGGTGTTGCCGGTCGGGATCGGCAGCGACTGCCACTGGGCGTCGCCGGCGAACACGTCGGAGTAGGACTTGGAGAACATGTCCTCGCCGATGGCGTTGGCCACGACGTCGTTGACCTCGGTCTCGCTCGGCCAGATGTCCTTCAGGTGGACCGGGTTGCCGTCCTGGTCGACACCGAGGGCGTCCCGGGTGATGTCCACCTTCATGGAGCCGGCGATGGCGTAGGCGACGACCAGCGGCGGGGACGCCAGGTAGTTCATCTTGACGTCGGGGTTGATCCGGCCCTCGAAGTTGCGGTTGCCGGAGAGGACCGAGGTGACCGCGAGGTCGTGCTCGTTGACGGCCTTGGAGACCTCCTCCGGCAGCGGGCCGGAGTTGCCGATGCAGGTGGTGCAGCCGTAGCCGACGAGGTTGAAGCCCAGCTTGTCCAGGTACGGGGTCAGGCCGGCCTTGTCGTAGTAGTCCATGACGACCTTGGAGCCCGGCGCCAGCGTGGTCTTGACCCACGGCTTGCGGGTCAGGCCCTTCTCCACCGCCTTCTTGGCCACCAGCGCGGCGGCGACCATGACGTACGGGTTGGAGGTGTTGGTGCAGGAGGTGATGGCCGCGACGGTGACCGCGCCGTGGTCCAGCTCGTAGGTGGTGCCGTCGGGGGCGGTGACCTGGACCAGGTTGGTCGGGGCGCCGTTGGGGTGGACGGCCGGGGCGTCGGAGGCCGGGAAGGACTCCACGCCCGCCTCGTCGACGCTGTCGACGTAGTTGCGGACGTCCTGCTTGAACTGCTCGGCGGCGTTGGCCAGGACGATGCGGTCCTGCGGACGCTTGGGGCCGGCGATGGAGGGCACGACGGTGGACAGGTCCAGCTCGAGCTTCTCGGAGTAGTCCGGCTCGGCGTTCGGGTCCAGCCAGAGGCCCTGCTCCTTGGCGTACGCCTCGACGAGCGCGAGCTGCTGCTCGGGGCGGCCGGTCAGGCGCATGTAGTTGATGGTCTCGTCGTCGATCGGGAAGATCGCGGCGGTGGAGCCGAACTCCGGCGACATGTTGCCGATGGTGGCGCGGTTGGCCAGGCTCGTCGCGGCCACGCCCTCGCCGTAGAACTCGACGAACTTGCCGACCACGCCGTGCTTGCGCAGCATCTCGGTGATGGTCAGCACCAGGTCGGTGGCGGTGGTGCCGGTGGGCAGCTCGCCGGTGAGCTTGAAGCCGACGACCCGCGGGATCAGCATGGAGACCGGCTGGCCGAGCATGGCGGCCTCGGCCTCGATGCCGCCGACGCCCCAGCCGAGGACGCCGAGGCCGTTGACCATGGTGGTGTGCGAGTCGGTGCCGACGAGGGTGTCCGGGTACGCCTTGCCGTCGCGGACCATGACGACACGGGCCAGGTGCTCGATGTTGACCTGGTGGACGATGCCGGTGCCGGGCGGGACGACCTTGAACTCGTCGAAGGCGGTCTGGCCCCAGCGCAGGAACTGGTAGCGCTCCTTGTTGCGGCCGTACTCGAGCTCGACGTTCTGCTTGAAGGCGTCGTTGGTGCCGAACTTGTCGGCGATGACGGAGTGGTCGATGACCAGCTCGGCCGGGGCCAGCGGGTTGATCTTCGCCGGGTCGCCGCCGAGCTCCTTGACGGCCTCGCGCATGGTGGCGAGGTCCACGACACAGGGCACGCCGGTGAAGTCCTGCATGATCACGCGGGCCGGCGTGAACTGGATCTCCTGCGACGGCTTGGCCTGGGAGTCCCAGCCGCCGAGGGCACGGATGTGGTCGGCGGTGATGTTCGCGCCGTCCTCGGTGCGGAGCAGGTTCTCCAGCAGCACCTTCAGGCTGTAAGGCAGTCGGGCCGAGCCCTCGACCTTGTCAAGCCGGAAGATCTCGTACGACTCGTCGCCCACGTGCAGCGTGCTGCGGGCGTCGAAGCTGTTCGCCGACACGACAGTCTCCTTCATTCATGTGCGCCTACCACCACGATCCTGCCGCCACGGCACCTCGACCAATCCAGTAAGGTAAGGCTAAGTTAGGTATGCCTTACCGAGTGGCGACTGTGGTGCACCCCGGCAGATATCTCGATGTCGAGATAACTCTAGTACATGGGGGCCGAATGGTCATGCGCGGACCGGGGCCGGACTGGCCGACGGGCGCCCGACCCCCCAGAGTGAGTACGCCACCCGGCCGCAGGAATCGGCACCTGAACACATAAAGGGGGCGGCGCGCCCTCCGTGGCCGAGGCGGCGGTACGACGCGAGGCGCCTACCCCGCACGCTGCGCGCCACGCACCGCACCGCGCGCCGCACGCCACGCACCACACCGCACACCGCGGCAACCACCGCACACCGCCGCGGAACATCGATGGATGTAACCGGAACAACCGGAATGCCCGGAACGTCTAGATCTTTCGGGTGGCATCGAACCCTTTGGCCCAGGGCTCACTGACGGCTCATCACCCGAATGGACCCCCCAAGAGGCGCCATCTCATATCTGAGATAACCTCAACCCCATGGCAGACGACTACCTCGTACGCATCGGCAAGCTCATCCGTGACGCTCGGCAGCACCGGGGCTGGACGCAGGCACAGCTGGCCGAGGCGCTCGGCACCAGCCAGAGCGCCGTCAATCGCGTCGAGCGCGGCAACCAGAACATCAGCCTTGAGATGATCGCCCGCATCGGCGAAGCCCTGGACAGCGAGATCGTCTCGCTGGGCTACGCGGGCCCCATGCACCTGCGAGTAGTGGGCGGCCGCCGGCTCTCCGGCGCGATCGACGTGAAGACGAGCAAGAACGCGTGCGTGGCGCTGCTGTGTGCCTCGCTGCTCAACAAGGGGCGCACGGTGCTGCGCCGGGTGGCCAGGATCGAGGAGGTGTACCGCCTGCTGGAGGTGCTGAACTCCATCGGCGTACGCACCCGCTGGATCAACGATGGCACCGACCTGGAAATCGTGCCGCCGGCCGTCCTCGACCTGGACGCCATCGACGCCGAGGCCGCCCGCCGTACGCGGTCCATCATCATGTTCCTCGGGCCGCTGCTGCACTGGATGGACCACTTCAAGCTGCCCTACGCGGGTGGTTGCGACCTCGGCACGCGGACCATCGAGCCGCACATGATCGCGCTGCGCCGGTTCGGTCTTGACATCACCGCGACCGAGGGCCAGTACCACGCCATGGTGGACCACGGTGTCCGCCCGGACCGCCCGATCGTGCTGACCGAGCGCGGCGACACCGTGACCGAGAACGCGCTGCTGGCCGCGGCCCGCCACAACGGCGTGACCGTCATCCGCAACGCCTCCTCCAACTACATGGTCCAGGACCTGTGCTTCTTCCTGGAGGCGCTCGGCGTCAGGGTCGAGGGCATCGGCACCACCACGCTCACCGTGCACGGCGTGCCCAACATCGACGTCGACGTCGACTACTCCCCCTCCGAGGACCCGGTGGAGGCAATGAGCCTGGTGGCCGCCGCCGTCGTCACCGAGTCGGAGCTGACGGTGCGCCGGGTGCCGATCGAGTTCCTGGAGATCGAACTGGCGGTCCTGGAGGAGATGGGCCTCGACCACGACCGCACGCCCGAGTACTTCGCCGACAACGGCCGCACCCGGCTGGTGGACCTCACCGTCCGGCCCTCCAAGCTGGAGGCTCCCATCGACAAGATCCACCCGATGCCGTTCCCCGGCCTGAACATCGACAACGTCCCGTTCTTCGCGGCGATCGCGGCCTCCGCGCAGGGTAAGACGCTGATCCACGACTGGGTCTACGACAACCGCGCGATCTACCTGACCGACCTCAACCGCCTCGGCGGCCGCCTGCAACTCCTCGACCCCCACCGGGTCCTGGTCGAGGGCCCCACCCGCTGGCGCGCCGCCGAGATGATGTGCCCGCCGGCCCTGCGCCCCGCCGTGGTCGTCCTCCTGGCCATGATGGCCGCGGAGGGCACGTCGGTGCTGCGCAACGTGTACGTCATCAACCGGGGCTACGAGGACTTGGCCGAGCGGCTGAACTCGATCGGGGCGCAGATCGAGACCTTCCGGGACATCTGAGCGACGGTCGTCACGGTCACGTGCGGATGTGGCGCCGGCCCGCCGGCTCAGGTTCCAGCAGATCCAGGGCCTCCGTCCATCGGAAGCGGTCGGCGCCTCCCCCGGCCATCGGCCGGTGCGGTTCGTACGAGCCGAGCAGGACGCCCATCCCGGCCGGCCGTTTCAGGCTCTGCCGGTAGGCCGGGTGGGCGGCCTGGGCGGCGTTCTCCGGTCGTCCGGCCGCTCCCGGTGACCGACTGACCTTCCCATCTCCCCGACTCGGTCGGCGTGACCGCCTCATGCCAAGCCCCGCCAGGGACCGCGCCCGCTCCACGGTGTGTGGGTCGATGGCGGACGGGATGGGAGTTGGGGGAAGCAGTGGGCTGAGGAGTATCTGACCTCGGGTGCAGTGATCGTCAGGCGGCGTGAGGATTCACGCCGTGCCGGATCCACACATTGGGTTCAACGTAGACCGCATGGTCATGTGTGGTGTCACAGTGCACCGGGACGAGGGCGCCGGGCACGTCGACGTCACCGTCGCTGTCGAAGGGCAGACCGGTCCACTGTTGCCACTGGGCCAGGGAGCCGCTGACCGTCATCGATGCCGAAGCGACCTTTTCGATGCTGCCACCAGCCTTGACATGCACTCGCAGCCATGGGTCGGTGGGCAACCCGTCGTCGCGCTGTCGGTGGATGTAGTCGGCCATGGGGACGCGCGGTTCGAGGTGCTTGGCTGTGGGACGGACCGGAGCCAACAGCACGTCGTGGTCCTGTCGGCCGACGGCGTCCCGCAGCGCGGCCAGCATTCGGTAGGACAGGCCGCGGCCGAGGTATTCGGTGTCTACCGTGATCTCCAGCGCACTGGCTGTTGTCAGTGAATGCCCGCGGCGCTGGTCGTGGAACGCCCACACGAGAACCTGGTCCCAGCCCTTGTCCGGCATCTCCTCACGACCGCCAAGCTCGGCGTTGAAAGGCACACTCAGCCCGCGCGCAACAATTCGGTCGCCGTCCGTCGCCACTACACAATACTGGGGGAATTCCTCGACCACCCGGCCCAGCAAGGCACCCGCGACCGGATCGTTCGGTATGAAGGCCGGCCAGGTCTCGGCGATCTCGTAGACCCGGGAGGCCAACGACGCACGCTCGGCGAGTGAGGTGATCACGATGCTGTCCATGTCTGTCACGGCGGGGACCCTGACACGGGAACGCCACTCGGGGCCAGCGGTTTTGTCTCTCAGCCATAAGCTTCCCAAGCTGAGGTCTCACCGCTGTCCTGGCCCGTCAGTCCAGCCGGACGAACACCGCGTCATTCGCCCTGGCGGCAGCCTCGAAGAACTGCGTGAGTCCGTGGTACCAGCAAGGGGGTGCACCTCAGCGCTGGTCGGATATACCGCCGGTCAAGGGCATGCGCCCGGGCGTGCTTCGCGAGCGGCGGTAGCACGGACCCTGCGACGTGCGCCTTGGGATGAGACAGCCCAAGCGATAGTCCGTCCACGAGCGTGCCGCCACCGCTCGCCATCAGCGCGGATCTGCGGTCAAGGTGCGGCTGTGAGCCCCGCCACCTCGCTGGCCGCAATCCGAGTGTCAGTGAGGATGAGTGTCCGACTGCGTGACAACGCCGACGTACAGCGGCGGACAACTGCGCACGAGAGCGGACCATCGCAGCAGGTGAGCGGCACACCAGGTCGAGGTCGAGCGCCCAGCCGAGTTGCTTCGGGACGAAGTCGTCCGGGCTTCAAGTCCCGGACCGATGCACCAGATCAGAAGGCCCGCAAGTGCACATGCGGGCCTTCTGCGTGCTGCCTTCCGGACGTGGTGGCACGGATCGCCTGGTTCAGCGAGGCGCGTACGCCACACGCTCGAAGGGCCACTCGCGGGCCAGCCAGTCGCTGACGACGCGGTAGAGCTCGGCGTCGAGGGAAGCCTGGTCCGCCCGGACCCAGGAGCGGACGTCAGTAACACCAGGGTCCTGGCGTGAGCCGTATATGTAGACACAGCCGATGACGTCATCCCCAGGGACCGACAGGACAGTGTAGGTGAAGCCGACGCGCCGGTCGAAGTCCTCCGCATGCCGGCGCAGGTCGCCGAGGTTGGCCTCCAGGGACATGCCCCCCGGAGGCGGCCAGGAGCGGCCGGCGAAGTCGGGGTTGGCTCGAATGTGGGCGATGCTGGAGGTCCAGGCGGCGTGATCGGCAGCATTGTGCTGAGGGCCGAGGGGCTCCAGGCGGAAGCGGTCGGTGGTAGGCGGGAGCGGTACGGCGAAATCGGGAGCCACGAGCGACTGGTCAGGTGAGGTCACCGCGGGAGGCTACCCCCGGGCCCCTACCGATCTCTCGCGAATATTGGGAGACAGCACCGATAGCCGTCGTGACGAACCCTGACACCAACAACTCCGGACAGGCGTGTACCCACGCACGCCGATCCGGTCGTCACGAAAACGGGCGACGGCACCAGAACATGCCCGCGATCGAACTCCTGACCGTGGTCAATCTGCTCTGCTGTACAGCAGCGAAGCACAGCAACTACCGGAGCCGCAGCCGGTCGTCACCAACCGCAGGCACACGGGCCCGGTGGCCATCGTGGCCGCCGGGCCGAAGCTGGGCCGCTAGTCGCCGGTTACCGCATGCTTCGGCAGATCGGCGGCACGCGGCGCAGTCCGCGCCTGCGTCGTGTCCTTGCAGTCCTCCGAAACTTTCACCACGTAGAAGACCACCGGGTAATCGGTGATCTGCTGGTACGGGCGCGGCTGGGAGCTGCAGATCTTCCACGCGGCCGGATCGTCCACCGGACGGCCCTGTCCGCTCGCGTCCTTGAAGGCCATGTCGAGTTCGGAGCTCATCTGCTCGTACGCCCTCCCGGCGTTACCGCCGGCCATATCGGGCATGACGGCGTCAACGGGTGCCGGACGATGCGTCCTGGCGGGCCCCGGGCTGATCGTGGTGCTCGCCGAGACGTCGGGCACGGACGACGCGCCGCAGGCGGTGGCTGAGACCAGGAGCGTAGCGACGAGGGCGGATCTCAAAAGCTTGGTGACGGTCATGTCCCCCCAATGTGATGGCGGTTCGAAACGATATCCAATTCGATAGCCGCATCCAGTCACAGCTCGGGACGAGCGATCGCGGCCGGTCCTACTTGCTGCCGCCCTGCACCCGCCGCCGCCCACCCCCAGCCGGATGGATTACGGGTCGCTTGGCCGATCAGATGGGGGCAGTGGCCCCCAACGCCACTGAGAAAGGCCGAGTTTGTCAAGGCCGTGTGCGGCGACTGACATCAGCGGCCGACACCAACAGCGGCTTGGCAGCGGCGGACACGATGCCAAGCGGCCCTGCTCGCGAGGCCACCTCGCGAGCCATTCCCGTGCCAGAACAGGCGGGCACTCGCAGGGAACGGCGGTACTTCCAGGTACCCGGCGACTGACGCTGCCCATGCCGGCAAAGCCACAGGTCACCTCGGACAACCGCCCAACCTCGCGGTTGTTCGCGGTGTTCCGTTGCGCCGCCCAGGCAACTTGCCAGTGCCACCTCGCTTTGAGCTGCTCTGCGTTCCGTGGAGTTCTTGTTGTGCCAGCACCAGGGAAGTACCCGACGAGTTGCGGGAGCGTGCGATCCGCCGTCGGCTGAGTTCCGCCTGCCGAATACGAACACGACTGGCATCGAACCCAGGAGGCCACCCAACTGTCCGCCCGCACCGACATTACAAACTCCGTTAAACCTGGGGCAGTTCAGCTCATCCGGGTGATATCCGCAGTGTCTCGACGCGTGGCTGCGGCGGGCCGTTAGATAGTGCCGCACGTGAACCTTCAAAAAATCGCCGTAACGCTCCTCGGCGCCAGTAGTTGCCTGGTGCTGTCCTGCACGACAGCCGCCCACGCCGATGGCACCATTGCCAAGATCGGTAGCCACGGAATCAGTCAGCCCGACAGCTGCGGCGACCATGGCAACCGCAGCGGCGGCAAGCACCGCGGCAACCACGACGACAGCAAGCGCGACAACGGCACGCACCACGGCGGCAAGCACCGCCGCGGCCACCACAACGGCGGCGGCAACTGCGGCCACCAGGGCGACGGCGACCACCACAACGGCGGCCATCACGACGGCAAGCACGACGAGGGCAAGCACCGCGGCGACCACCACGACGACGGCAAGCCCCACGGCGACCACCACAACGACGGCAAGCACCGCCGCGGCCACCACGACGACAGCAAGCGCCACGGCGACCACCACGACGACGGCAAGCACCGCCGCGGCCACCACAACGACGGCTGGCACAACGGCAAGGACGACGACGGCAAGCACCGCGGCAACCACCACAACGGCGGCTGGCACAACGGCAGCCACCACAACAGCGACCACCACGACGACGGCAAGCACCGCGGCAACCACCACAACGACGGCTGGCACAACGGCAGCCACCACAACAGCGACCACCACGACGACGGCAAGCACCGCGGCAACCACCACAACGACGGCTGGCACAACGGCAAGGACGACGACAGCAAGCACCGCGGCAACCACCACGACGACAGCAAGCACCGCCGCGGCCACCACAACGGCGGCTGGCACAACGGCAAGGACGACGACAGCAAGCCCCGCGGCGACCACCACGACGACGGCAACAGCCAGGGCGGCAACGGCAACGACAACAGCCAGGGCGGCCCCAGGCGGTAGAAGACGCCCGCCTCATGCCACCGGCCCAGCCGGTGCCAGCGAGTGTGCCCGGAGTCGAACCCCATCTCCAATGGCGGCAGTTGCCAGCTGATGTCGAGTAGGGCACGTACGAGATGCCCTGCATGCACAGCCGGTCAGCACCGGCTTCGAGCCAGGCGCAGCGCAAAGGCCCCGGACCGATCACGGTTCGGGGCCTTTGGCGCCCACAGGTCTGCCCGGTGCCGGTACTGCTCCACTGACATCCAACGCTGACTTCAACGACCACGGACAGCCCCAGCAGTGGGCGGCCGCGAATGACTCACGTGCGCTCGGGTGACCCTGCGCCAGGCCGGGGTAGATCGAACTCCTGAAGCGGGTGTCGCAGGATCGGATCCTGCCGGGGCACAGACAGGAGGGCCAGCTCAGGAGGGGTTTCCTCCCAAGCTGGCCCTTCGTCATGTTCTGAGCCGTGCCACACCTGTGCCACTAGGGTCGCGCGGAGTCCCCATCCCCTGGGCGGGGGCGTCTCCTCCACCGTCGCGGTCTCGGCCCGCCGGCTGCCCGCCCCGGCGGAACGCGGCGTCAGGTCAGCGGTGGTACTCGAGGCTCTCCCCGCTGCTGTTGCAGGCTCCCGGGTCGGTCGTCGCCGGCGGTCGTTCCTCGAGGATCCGTCGGGCGCGAACCTCTCCCCAACTGATCTCGTACCAGGACGCCGTTGCCGGACCGAGCCCCTCCGCCAGGGGACCGAGGACGCAGGACCGCATGGGCTCTCTCAGCCTGTCCAGGGCCGGGACCGCGTCCGCCGAGAGACCACGCACGTAGTCCAGGTCGAACTTGTGGGTCTTCTCGTACCGCCGCACGTTGTTCTCGGCGATCAGCCCGTCGGGAGAGGCCAGGCCGAAGGCGAGGGCCCCGGCAGCGGCCGACGCGGCGACGGCGCGAGGCAGCCAGCGTGCGCCCCAGACTCCGGCGGCCATGATCAGCAGGATGACCAGGCCGAGCCACAGCTCCACGGTCACGACGGAGATCCGCAGCCGCGTCAGCCCGTACGCCTCGACGTACATGTCCATGCGCCGTACCGCCGAAGCGACCACGACCAGGGTGAGTGCGCAGAGGGTGCCGAGAACTCCCCGCACCAGGTTCCGGTCACCGGACCCGCCGCGCGGTGCCCAGCGCAGCGCGAAGACGATGACCAGGAGGGTGAGAAGCGTTGCGAGCAGAAGTTGCCAGAAGCCCTGCCGCGCGTACTCGGAGTAGGTCTGGCCGGTCTTGTCCAGGACGGCCTTGTATCCGCCGAAGAGGACGGCGAGTTGGATGGCGTTGAAGACGGCGAACAGCACGCACAGCACGAGCAGTGGAAGCGCCCACTCACCCCGGCCGCGCGCACGGCCCGGGCTTGTCTCGAAGGTGTCCCACCGCAGAGGGGCGGCGGCGGTGTGTGCCGCCGCGAGGGCACCGAAAAGCCCGAGGGCGAACAGCACCAGGCGCCAGGGGCCGTCGCCGACGGACGTGTCCGGTACCAGCCTGCTCAGCAGGTCGGCGAAGGCCGCGTCGGCCCCGGCGAACAGTGCGCCGAAGACGAGGAGGAGCACAGCCGTCACGGCAAGGGCGCGCAGCGCGGAGCCCACGCTGCCGGAGGCGTTGCCGGCACGGGTGCGCACTCCTCGCCAGCCCCAGAGTGCGCCCTTGGGCAGCGAATCGACCAGTCCGAAGGGGCTGAGGACGACGCCGGACCAAGTCCGCGAGCCGTGGAGGGCGAGCGATGCGAGACCGATGGCGGTGGCCACGGCGAAGAGGGAAGGCCACTGGGCGGCGCGGACCGCCGGAACCAGCAGGAGAGCAAGTCCTCCGATGCCCCAGGCGAGTGTCCACGGACGGGCTTGTACCCGGCCTGCCTGGCGCGCGGCTAAGTATGCGGTGAACGCGGCCGGCAGGGCGACGAGGAACAGATTGACGCCCACACCGTCGTTGAGCAGCACCATGCTGAGCACGCCGGTGGCGAGCGCCGCCCAGAGGACGGCGGTGTTCACGGTGGAGGGCGGTTCGCGGCGCAGGTCGGGGAACGAGGGTTTGTAGGGGTAGGCGCCCGTGTACAGAGGGCTGGGAGGAGTGGGCGGAAGGTGCGGCGGGCGTCCGGCGCTGACGGCTTCGCCGGGGCGCGTGTCCGTCGTCGCGCGCGACCTGCCCTCCGGTGGTGTTCCCGCCCGCTGTGCTCGTCCCGTGTCCGCGGCCTCTCCCCCAGGTGTTCGCCCCGACTGCCGGGACCGCTCAGGCGGTTCGGCGGGCACAGGTGGTTTCTCTGTCACGGGGACCCCCTCCCAACCGGCCCCGGAACGCACGTACTTGGGTACGTTGAGCGGGTACCGGTGTCGCTTGCGAAGCCGGCCGCCATGATCGACAGGGCGGCGTGCCCGCAAGGGTAGCGGGACCGACGGGGACGTCCGCGCTCGCGCAGCTCCCGAAGGCATGGCGGATCCGGCGGTCCGCCGTGCACCTTCGGGGCCGTCTCATGGCGGGCGCCGAGGGTGGGTCATGCCCCACCGAGCAGACCCGGCCCGCCTCTGCATCCAGTGCGGGCGCCGTCCCTCAGTTGATGGACGGCGCCCGCTGACTTTAACAAGGTCATTGACTACGCCGACCTCAGTTACTGTCTGGAGGCCCGAGAGTCGGGCGCAGTGACGGGGAGGCCGCCGCCGTGTCGATACGCGACAACTTCGCCAAGCTCTTCAAGAACACGGCCAAAGCTCCTGACGGCGACCCGTTCGCGGTAGAGCGCACGTGCCAATGCTCGCCGGAGTGGCCCGACTTGGAGACGACGGCGAACGGGCACATGCTCCCGGCTCAGCCCTCCAGCCACTACAGCGTTCTCACAAACCCCGAGGTCGGTCCGTTCGTCGCGCGCTGCACCGGTTGTCACGCTCGCTATCCCCACCCTTGGGTGATCCCGCAGGGCGCGCCGATGCCTTTCGACTGGGCTCGTGAGGCTCCGCCGACCGCGTGAGCGCCGACAGGCTGAGTATGGGGAGAACCGCACTCGCAGCCGGGGAGGCCGGAAGAAGGCCACACGTCCTTCCTGCGTGCCCGATCGGACGGCCATAGGCGGAGAACAGCGGGGACCGTCGGCAAGTCGCCCGGAAACTCTCAGGTCAGCGTCTTGCCAGGTCAGCAGCGCATGTTCGAGATCCTCGCAATCAGCAGAGCCGAAGTCAGAACAGTGCCTCCGGCGGGGGATCGGCCGGCACCAGGATGGAGGGGGCGCCGTTCCCGTCTGCCGTCGACCCAGGCAGAGCCGAGCAGACGCGGCCCCTGGCGTATAGGCCGACGGCGGAGGGGATGGGAGCTTGGGAGAGTAGCGGGTGATGCACAGAGTCGAGTCGAGCGCGGCTAGGAACCTGCCGGCCTCAGCCTCACCTGCTCAGCAGTATCGGTCTTCTGCTCGGACGAAACCGGCGCTGTACCCATCGCTGTAGCCGCGGGCGAAGTCCCTGTTGGCGTGGCTGTAACCCTGATACCCCCTGTGCATCCGGCAGTCAACGCGAGCATCCCGGTAACCATCCCGGAATCCGTCGCGGAAGCCCCGTCGGTACTCGCGCTGGCTGTCGACCGAGCTGGCGCGGGTCTGGCTCGGCGTTGCCGCTGCTGCCGCCACCGGCTGCAGGCCAAGTGGGGCAAGGGCGAGGATGAGGGCCGAACCAGCAACGGCAGATCGCTTGCAGAGCCTTGCGTTCATGACCGTACCCCTTTGCAACATAGGTCACATCGGTCACTTCTACCCTATTAGCCCATATGGGTCTCGCAACTTGCTGACATCAGCGCCAGAAGCACATCCGCTCCACGGCGCAGTGGGCCGACGACCCCGTAGCGGACGCCGCGGTACGTGGCGGTATGTCATGAGCTGTCGACGCTCGTCGTTGCCGGGACGGGAAGTGGTCGGGCAGTGTCAGAGGCACTCCCGCACAGGTCAGTGCGGAATACCAGGAGTAGGATAAGTGGCATGAGTGAGCCTACCGGCAAGTACTCGATCACCATGCCGCGCGACATCGCCGAGGCCGCCAAGGCCCGTAGCGGTCCCTCCGGTCTGTCTGCCTACGTGGCTGCCGCCGTGGCCCGGCAGGTCGAGCGTGACAACCTCAACGAACTCATCCAGGTCGCCGAGGCCGAGCACGGTCCTGTCTCCGACGAGGAGATCCAGGCGTTGCGCGAACAACTCGAACAGGCCCGTCGCGAGCAGGGCGGGACGAACGCAGCGTGACTCGCTCCCCCGCCGTTCCCGGCGGCACCCTGGTTCTCGACAGCGAGGGGCTGGCCAAGGCCGTGCTGCGGGAGCGTACGGTCACCGGCTGGCTCGCCCTGGCCCGAGCCGACGATCTCCGGGTGATCACCTCTGCGGCCACCCTGGTGGAGGTGGTCCACTCCCGGATCAGACGCCCGGCGCTGGAGTGGACGCTGTCCCGACTCGTCGTCGAACCGGTCACCGAGCCCATCGCCCGCCACGCCGCCGCCCTCCTCGCCGACGCAGGCCTGCACGGCCACAGGTACGCCATCGACGCCATGCTCGGCGCCACCGCCCTCGCCGCGCCCGGCCCGGTCACGATCCTCACCTCGGACCCCGAGGACCTGACCGCGCTGTGCGGCGGACGGGCCACCGTGATCAAGATCTGACACCGCGAGGGCCCGGACGGGATGTCCAGGCCGGTGTCAGCGCTCCGTCCAAGGGCGGAGTTTGTCGGGGTTGAGTACGGCCCAGATCCGCTGGATCCGGTCGTTCGCGATGTCGAATGCCAGGACCGACACGGTGACGCCGTCCAGTTGGGCCACCAGGCCGGGCCGGCCGTTGACCGTGCGTTCCAGGACCGTCGCGTCGGGAGCCGCGCCGGGTCGGTCGGCGAAGAAGTGGGCGATCTGTTCGGCGCCTTCCAGCGGGCGGAGTTCGGCTCGGACGAGGCCGCCGCCGTCGCCAGTCGCGGTGGCGTCGGGGGCCAGCAGGCCGATGAGGGCCTCGATGTCTTTGGCCTCCCATGCCTGCTTGAAGGCTCTGACGAGGTCGGTGCGCTGAGCTGCCGGGATCGTGACGGGACGCGACGCGCGAAGGCGGCGGCGGGCCGACGAGGCCAGTTGGCGGCAGGCCGCCGGGGTACGGCCGACGATCTCGGCCACTTCGGCGAAGGGGTAGCGGAAGACGTCGTGCAGGATGAACGCGACGCGCTCGGCCGGGGTCATCGATTCCAGTACGACGAGGAAGGCCATGTCGACCGACTCGTCCAGAGTGACCCGGTCGGCCGGGTCAGGCGAGTTGGCCTCCCACCGTCCGCTGATCCACTCCGTGCCGTCGGGCAGCGGCTCCGGGAGCCATTCGCCCACATAGCGCTCCCGCCTGGCCCGTGCCGAGCCGAGCAGGTCGAGGCAGACGCGACTCGCGACCGTCGTCAGCCAGCCGCCGGGGGATTCGATGGCTTCGCGCCGCTGAGGGGGCATGGCGTACCAGCGGGCGTACGTCTCCTGCACGACGTCCTCCGCCTCGGCCAGCGAGCCGAGGAGCCGGTACGCGAGATTGATCAGCTGGTTCCGCTCGCTCGTGATCGCGTCCAGGCCCGGATCGGGCCGGCTGGGTCCGGGCCCGGCTGGGTTGGTCATGGTGTCGTCCACTCCCTCGGTCGCTCTGCCCCTACCCGGTTCGACGAGACACCCCGTCGGAGTGTGAGGCCGGCCCGTCGCCTCACATCGCGCGGGGTCGTGTCGTCGTAACCGGTGAAGCGAACACCGCGCCGGCGGATGAGGAAAGGAATCCCATGTCGGACCCCGTGAACGTCGTGAATGTCGCGATCATCTACTACAGCGCCACAAGTACCGTGCACACCCTGGCGCGAGCCGCCGCCGAGGGCGCCGAAAAGGGCGGCGCACACGTGCGACTGCGCAAGGTCGCCGAAACGGCGTCACCGGAACAGATCAGTGCCAGGCCGGAGTGGGCCCAGCACCTCCAGGACACCGCCGACGTCGCCGAGGCCTGCCACGACGACCTGGAGTGGGCCGACGCGGTGCTGTTCGGTACCCCCACCCGCTTCGGCAACCCGGCCAGTCAGCTCAGGGCGTTCATCGACAGCACCGGTCCCCTGTGGTTCCAGGGCAGGCTCGCGGACAAGGTGTACTCGGCCTTCACCGCCTCCAACACCGCCCACGGCGGCCAGGAATCCACCCTCCTGGCGCTGGGCAACACGTTCTACCACTGGGGCGGCATCATCGTGCCTCCCGGCTACACCGATCCCATCCAGTTCCAGTCGGGCAATCCGTACGGCACCTCCCACGTGGCCGGCGACGGCCCGCCCGGTGAAGTGGCCCTGCAGACGGCCCGCCACCAGGCCCGCCGCGTCGTCGAGACCGCGGCCGCGCTCAAGGCCGGCCGGGCCGCCTGATCCGTGCGGACGCCGGACCTGCTGGTGAGGTCCGCTTCCAGGGCCGCGCAGAGTTCCGGGTCGTCGCCGGTGACTC
Source organism: Streptomyces sp. NPDC093064 (assembly GCF_044754605.1). Lineage (NCBI taxonomy): Bacteria > Bacillati > Actinomycetota > Actinomycetes > Kitasatosporales > Streptomycetaceae > Streptomyces > Streptomyces sp. NPDC093064. The sequence goes on along the minus strand of NZ_JBIVPK010000021.1, from coordinate 50,170 downwards.
CGTCGAAGCCCCACGAGGTCATGACGACGCTGTGGCCGGTCCAGTCGATGGCGTTCGGCTCGGCGAGCCAAGTGATTCCGTCAGACGTGCCGATCACCCCACCAGCTCCGGATCCGGATCGCTGTGGTGGAGGCCGCAGCTCCGGTCGGACCACGGTGTGGCCCCGGAGACTCCTTCCGGGCCACACCGTGGTCCATGCCGGTGTCAGGGGGCGATCTCCTTCGACACGCGCTCGCCGGAGGCGATCGCGCCGTCGAGGAAGCCGTAGTTGTCCAGGGACGTGTGCTCGCCGGCGAAGTGCACGTTGCCCTCGGATCCGGGCTGGGCTCCCCACAGGGTCGTGTGCTGGCCGACGCGGGGGCAGCTGTAGGCACCCTTGGACCAGGGGTTGAGGTACCAGACGTCGCGGTACGCCTTGCCGTTGTACGCGGCCGTGACACCGGGGAAGATCGGTTCCATCTGGGACAGGAAGGTGCTGACCTGCGCCGCCGGGGCAGTGTCGAAGGTGGCTCCCGTCCAGCCGGTGGTCACGGCGGAACCGGCCGGGAACTGGCACAGGATGCCCTGGGGCAGCGCCTGGCCCACGGTGTCGTCCCAGACCGTCTGGAGGGTGTCGGGGTTGGTGTAGGCGACGCCGCCGTACTTCTGCGCCACCCACGGCCGGCTGGTGAACTGCACGTGGAGCTTGGCGTTGGCGCCCAGGTCCAGTTGCTGGATCGCCTTCGTCTTCAGCGCGGAGAACCCGGACTTGGTGAGGTCGCAGTCGCGCAGTGTCGTGAAGGGCAGCGCCAGGACCACCTTGTCCGCGACCACGTCGGTGACGGCAAGGCCGTCGATGAAGGTACAGGTGACCGTCCCGTCGGCGTTGGAGCGGAGCGCGGTGAGCTTCTTGCCGTACTGCACCGTGCCGGCAGGCAGTTGGCTGATCATCCCCGAGACGAGTTGGTCGTTGCCGCCGACGATCGAGTACTTCTCGTCGTCGCCGGCGAGCGGGGCGAGGGAGCCCGGTGTGTTCCAGCCCAGCAGGTAGATCAGGTTGAGCGCGGGCTGCATGCTGGGGTCGAGGCCGTACTCGGAGAGCACATTGGACTGCATGAGTTTGGCGAACCGGCTGCTGAGGCCGCCCGGGACGTTGGCGGCCAGCCACTCGTCGACCGTCATCAGGTCCAGTTGCCGGCCGCGGGCGGTGTAGTTGTCGTAGGTCTGCGGGTAGGGCGCGGCGGCCAGTTCGGCGGCGAACTTCGGCTGCACCGCCTTCCAGTCGGTGTTGGCCTCCCTGGTGCTGTAGAGCGCCCCGTCGATCCAGTACTTGTCCCCGTTCGGTGGCGTGTTGCCGCCGTTGACGTTGCGCAGGGTGAGGCCGAGCGAGGCCGCCAGGTTACGGGCGGCGGTGTGGTCGGTGTTGATGAAGGCGCCGCCGTGCTCGACGACGTGGCCCGCGTCGAAGAAGCCGCGCAGGCTCCAGCACCGGCCGCCGGCACGGGTGTTGCCCTCGTAGACCGTGGCGGCGATGCCCTTCCTGCGGTACAGGTCGTGGGCGGCCCGCAGGCCGGCCAGGCCGGCTCCGACAACGACCACTCTGGGTGCGGTGGCGGCGTTGGCCGCGGGGGCCTGGAGCAGCGAGCGGACGCCGAGCCCGCCGGCCGCGGCGACCGCCAGGCCGCCCGCGGCGCCGCGCAGGAACTGCCTGCGGCTCGCGCCCTCGGCAGCGGCTGCGGTCCGCCTGCCCTGGATCTCTTCCACCGGCACGCCGGTGCGTGCCGCTTCCTGGTGTGCCGAGAACATCGCGCGCATGTGCGCGCTGAGACGGGTACGACCCTGGAAACCTGCCATGCCGAAGTCCTTGCCTGTGATGGGGAGTGGTGCCCGGCGGCTGGGGCGCACGAACCGCCGGTCTGGGGACGCGTGGGGGGTTGGGACGTGCGTGACGCCGTGCGTGCGGCACGGCTGGGAACGGGATGCGGCGGGAAGTCAGGGGAGCGAGCCACTCGGCGGCCGGACGGTCACGGCAGCGAGAGATTCAGCGGCGGGGCGTTTCCTTCGCCTCGTCGTGGGACGGGACGCCGTCGACGTGGGCGGCGGATGCGTCGGGGGGTTCCGGGGCGTCGCGGTCCTGGACGCGGCGGCGGTACTCCCACAGCACGACCGCCGCGGCCAGTACGCCCAGAGCGATGGCCAGTTCCCTGAAGCCGCCGTAGCCGGTGATGGAGAAGCCGGTGGCGCCGACGACCAGGATGACGGCCAGCAGTACGGTGAGGAACCAGGCCAGCGGCACGAAGACGTCGGGGAGCCGGATCGGGCGTGCCAGGTCGGGGCGGTCCCGGCGCAGCAGCGCGAAACCGGAGATCGCCAGGATGTGGGTCAGGATGTAGCCCAGGTTGCCGGTGACGATGATCGCCAGCGGCGTCTTGAGCACCACCAGCACGACCACGTTGATCACCAGGGCGACGGTGAGCGCGCGAGCGGGCACGCCGCGCCGGTTGAGCACCCCTACCTGGCGGATGGTCACACCCTGTCGGCCCATGTCGTAGAGCACCCGCGAGCCGTCGGCCAGCCCGGTGATCATGATGAGCAGCAGTGAGGCGATGAGGAACACGATCATCAGGTCGGCGGCGCCGCCGACCAGGTCGTGGAAGGCTCCGACGTAGAAGGCGGTGGGTTCCTCGCCGATCTTCTTCTCACCGACGTAGCCGGAGAGCGCCAGCGGCAGCACGATGAAGACGCCGAGGCAGAACAGAACTCCCGCGCGAAGCGCCCGGGATGTGTCCCGCACGGTCTCCTTGTACTCAGGGGCGAAGGTCGCGCACACCTCCACGCCGAAGGAGGTCCAGGCCATGATGTACAACCACACCAGGGCCTCGCGGAGCCCGCTCGTGCCGTGCAGGTTCCAGTGCAGGCCGGCCGTGCTCCAGTCACCGGAGAGGAACGGCCCCACGATGAAGACCGCGAGCGGGATCAGCAGGATCCCGCCGGTCACGTAGACCACCCACATCGCCGCGTGCAGGCCGTACATCGCGGCCGCGTACAGGAGTCCCATGACGACGAGTCCCACCACGATCGGCAGGCTCAGCTCCGCCACGCCCAGGTCGAGCGTCCAGGTCTGATCGGGGAACCACTGCGCCTGCACCAGGGAGCCGATGATCCCCGCGTACACCGACAGGGCGGTCGTCCAGGGAAGCCAGTAGCCGATGCCGGCCAGGGCTCCGACGACGGGGGCGCGGCTGCGCCAGCCCTCGGTGGCGTAGTGCGCGATACCGCCCGAGGAGTCGGGAAACATCGCGGCCATCTCGGTGTAGATCCAGTTGGTGGCGGTGGCCAGCACCATGGACACCGTCCACAGGGCGATCGCGCCCCATGCGCCGAGCCCTCCGATGGAGGCCCCCAGGGACGCGATGAGCGCGGCCGGCATGGTCAGCGACATGGCGAAGCCGTCGTACCAGCGCATCTTCTTGGCAAGGGCGGGTTGCTCGGACATGGGTGTCTCCTTCGGATGGAGAGCGGTGACAGAGCCGGGGAGGAGCGGAGCAGGGAGAGCCGGGAGCAGAGAGCCGGAAGCCAGGAGCAGAGAGCCGGGAGCAGAGAGCCGAGGGGAGAGCGGGGAGGCGTACCCGGGGCAGGGTCCTGGCCTATGAGCCCCGCACCGTAGGGCCACCGATTTCGCAGTGTCAATGGCTTGAGCCTGCTGATTCAGCAATCAACTGGCCTTTTAATTGCGGGTTCCGGCCTATTGACAGCCTTTCACTGCCCACCCGATGGTGTGGGCACCACTCCCCCTCTGCGCTCCCCCCGTTACGACCAGAAGGGTTCTTCATGTCTGCCGTGCACCCGTTCTTCGTCAACGGCGACTACGCCGACAGCACTGGTACCGAGACCTACGACGTCGTCAGCCCGGTCACCGGCGCGCGCATCGGTACCGTCCCGCTCCCCTCCGCCACGGACCTGGACGCCGCGGTGAAGGCCGCGAACGAGGCGCAGCAGGCCTGGGCGAGGGTCAACGTCTGGAAGCGGGCGGAGATCTGTCACCGTGTCGGCGACGCGCTGTCCGCCCGGGTGGATGAACTGGCCCGTCTGCAGACGCTGGAGCAGGGCAAGCCGCTCGCCGAGTCGGTCGCCGACGTCGAGGAGGCGGCGCAGTTGTTCCATCTGCACGCCGAGGACGCGGTGCGGCTGCACGGTGAGACGATGCCGTCCACGGACAGCACCAAGCGGATGTGGACCTTCTACCGGCCGGTCGGCACCTGGGGCATCATCACGCCCTGGAACTTCCCGCTGCTGATGCTCGCCGAGTTCGTCGCTCCCGGCCTGGCCACCGGCAACGCGCATGTCGTCAAACCGCCGGCGAACACCCCGCTGACCGTGCTGAAGGCCATGGAGGCGATGGTCGAGGCGGGAGTCCCGGCGGGCCTGGTGAACGTCCTGCCCGGCGAGGGCGCGGCCGGGGACATGCTCGTGCGCCATCCCGGTGTCGACGCCATCGGTTTCATCGGCTCCTCGGCGACCGGTGCGAAGGTCGCTGCCGCCGCCGGGCTCAAGCGCTCCCTCATGGAGTGTTCGGGCAACGGCCCGCTGGTGGTGCTCGCCGACGCCGATCTGGACGCGGCGGCCCGCGCCGCGGTGTACGGCGCGTACCTGTGCTCCGGACAGGTGTGCTGTGCCACGGAGCGGGTGGTCGTGCACGCCGACGCGCACGACGGCTTCGTCGAGGCCGTGCTCCGCGCCGCCGAGGACGTCGTGCTCGGCGACCCGTTCGACGCGGCGACGAACCTCGGCCCGCTCAACAACGAGGGGGTCGCGGCCAAGATGGACCGGCACATGGCCGACGCCCGGGAGCGTGGTGCGCGGATCCTGCTCGGCGGGCAGCGCCGCTCCGGCCAACCCACCGATCTCTACTACGAGTTCACCGTGGTGGACGGGGTACCCGAGGACAGCCTGCTGTCCCGTGAGGAGTCCTTCGGCCCGGTCGTACCGATCATCACCGGCGGCAGCGACGACGAACTGCTCAGGATCGCCAACGACGACGAACTCGGCCTCCAGGGTGCGGTGTTCACGCAGAGCATGTCCTCGGCGTACCGGTTCGTCGAGGAGTTGGCCGTCGGTCAGGTCGTCGTCAACGACAGCACCTGCTTCTGGGACGTCAACATGCCGTTCGGCGGTGCGGGCAACCGAGGTACCGGCTGGGGCCGGATCGGCGGCAAGCACACGCTGCTCGACATGTCCGACCTCCGTACGGGCGTCATGAGCCTCTGATCCGGGCTGGTGACCGGCCCGCTCCGCGGCTCCACACCCTGGACCGGCCGGACACGGTGGCCGTCCCCGCGCCGAGGGGGCTGCCACCGGTCCGGTCCACATCTTGGTCGCGACCTCAGGAGCAGCCGTATGTCCTCCCCGAGCCCGCTCGACGACATCGACCGGCGCATCATCGCCATCCTGCAGACGGACGGACGTCGCGCCTACAGCCTGATCGCCTCGGACGTGGGCATCCCGGCCTCCTCCGTGCGCTACCGAGTGCAGCGACTCAAGGACGCCGGGATCCTGCAAGTCGTCGGCATCGCCAACCCGCTGACCATCGGGTTCGACCGGCTCGCGATGATCGGCATCCGGGTACGGCCCGGTACCGCCCCCTCGGTCTGCCGGGCGCTGCGGGAACTTCCCGAGACCGCGTACGTCATCATGACGGCGGGCGGATTCGACATCATGGCCGAGGTGATCTGCCGGGACACCGCGCACTTCACCGACCTGATGACGCGACGCCTCCATCTGATCGACGGGATCGTCGCCACGGAATCCTTCTTCGTGCTGGAGGTGCACAAGCTGGCGTACGGGTGGGGCGTCGGCGAGGTGGAGACCTCCGTCCTCGACGCGCCGGGTCCTCCCGACGACGCCGGTATCGACCAGCGGGCCGACCGCTGACCTCCGGCCGTCGCCGCACGCAGGGCTGCCCGGCATCCCAGGGGTGCCGGGCAGCCGTGCGGGGGCTCAGTCCGCGATGAGTGTCACGTCCTGCCGGCGCGTGGCGTGGATGTGCGGAAGCGGCAGTCCGCTGTGCGGGCGCAGTTCCACGAGGGCGGCCTCGACGCGGGCCGGGCCGGGCATGAGCCGGTTCGGCGTCACGGTGCCGGAGTCCTGCCAGCGGTGGTAGGCGCCGTCGCACACGGCGCGGGTGCCGCCGACGCCGTAGCGGGTGGCCGACGGTTCCTGGCTGATGGCGGCTCCGACGAAGGCCAGGCCGTTGGCGTCGAGACAGCGGTAGGTGCCGGAGACGGTGACGGTGCCGTCCACCGACAGGCGGGCCGTCCGGTCGATGGTCACGTTGTCGCCCGGAGCGGCGGTGGCGGGCGCGCTCAGCACGAGCACGGCGGCCGCCGCCGCGCCCAGGGCGCCGAGTACGGGACGCAGGGGCATGGAAGAACCTCCCGGGTGGCTGGAACAGGAGCATCCACTCGTACCCGGCGCCCTCGGCGGTGAACGTGACCCTCACCCTTCGGCGGCGCGTGCCCGTCGACCACTTGGCCGACACCACCTGATCAGCCGTCGCCCAGCACCGCGAAGCCGTCGAGCTCGACCAGGGCACGCTCGTCCCACAGCCGCACGATCCCGACCACCGCCATCGCGGGATAGTCACGGCCGGCCAACCGGCGCCACACGCGGCCGAGTTCGGCGGCGTGGACGCGGTAGGCGGCAACATCCGTGGTGTACACGGTGACCCGGGCCAGGTCCGACGCGGTGCCGCCGGCCGCCGCCAGCGCGGTCAGCAGGTTGGTCAGCGCCCGCTCGAACTGCTCGGGCAGGGTCTCGCCGACCACCTTTCCGTCGGCGTCGAGTGCCGTTTGACCCGCCAGGAACACCAGTCGTGAGCCGGTGGCGACCACCGCGTGCGAGAAGCCGGTGGGCGGGGACAGTGCGGGCGGGTTGACACGGTCGGCGGTCACACTGCCTCCACGGGCGTACGCGGCTCCATGACGGTCACAAGACCTCCTCGGGCATAAGCGGCTCGACGACGGTCACAAGGCCTCCCCCGGCGGACACGGCTCGACGACAGTCACAAGGCCTCCTCCCCACGGGCGCGGCTCGACGGTCGCAAGGCCGGTCACAGGGCCTCCCCAGACTCGCGCAACCCCGCATACAGGTCCTTCGCGATGATCCCCCGCTGCACCTCGCTCGCCCCCTCGTAGACCCGCGGGGCCCGCACCTCGCGGTAGAGGTGTTCGAGCAGGTGGCCGCGGCGCAGGGCGCGGGCGCCGTGGAGTTGGACGGCGGTGTCGACGACGTACTGCGCGGTCTCGGTGGCGAGCAGCTTCGCCATGGCGGCGCGTCCGGGGACGCCGGGGGCTCCCTCGTCGTACGCCGTCGCCGCCGCGTACACCATCAGGCGGGCCGCCTCCGTGCGCAGGGCCATCTCGGCCACCTGGTGGGCGACCGTCTGGAGGTCCCTCAGCTTGCCGCCGAAGGCGTCCCGGCGGGCGGTGTGGGTGAGGGTGGCGTCCAGCGCCGCCTGCGCCATGCCCACGGCGAAGGCGCCGACGCTGGGGCGGAACAGGTTGAGGGTGCCCATGGCCACCCGGAAGCCGCGGTCGGTCTCGCCGATCACGTCCTCGGCCGTGACGGGGACACCGTCGAAGTCGAGCGCGCCGATGGGGTGCGGCGAGAGCATCTCCAGCGCGGTGCCGGTGAGGCCGGGGCGGTCGGCGGGCACCAGGAACGCGGTCACGCCACGGGAGCCGGCGTCCGGTGTCGTCCGCGCGAAGACGGTGTAGAAGTCGGCCTCGGGGGCGTTGGAGATCCAGCACTTCTCGCCGGTGAGCCGCCAGTGGGAGGGGCCGTCCGGGCGGGCCGCCAACGCCAGTGCCGCCGCGTCCGAGCCCGCGCCCGACTCGCTCAGGGCGAAGGCCGCGACCGCGCTTCCGTCCGTCACCCGCGGCAGCCAGTGGGTGCGCTGGGCGGGGGTGCCGTGGGCGTGGACGGGGTGGGCGCCGAGGCCCTGGAGGGCGAGTGCGGTCTCGGCCTCGGTGCAGGCGTGGGCCAGGGACTCCCGCATGAGGCACAGGTCGAGGGCGCCGGAGGTGAACAGGCGCTCCAGCAGGCTGAGTCGGCCCAGTTCGGCGAGGAGCGCGCGGTTGACGTGGCCCGGCTCGCCCTTCTCCGCGAGCGGGCGCAGCCGGTCGGCGGCCAGGGCGCGCAATTCGGCGCACCAGGCCGCCTGTTCCGGTTCGAGCGAGAATGCGGGCATTCGCCGGTCCCCTCTCTGCCGGCCGACCGGGGCACGATCCACCGTATCGCGTCCTGTTGACTGTCGTCACCAACACGATACGCTCCTTGTGCGAGCCCACCACGACAAGGGGGCGAACCGGCCATGGACACCTTGGACTCCGGCAGGGGCGGCACCGCGCGGCCGACGGCCTCGGCACACGTGGACACCTTTGCGCGCGACCACCTGCCGCCCCCGGACCAGTGGCCCGAGCTCCGCTTCGACCTGCCGGAGCTGCGCTACCCGGACCGGCTCAACTGCGCCGCCGAGCTGCTGGACCCCACCGACGCCGGGCGCCCGGTGTTCCGTACCGCCGCCGGGGAGGTGTGGACCTACGGCGACCTGCGCGCCCGCGTCGACCGCATCGCGCACGTGCTGACCGGCGACCTCGGGGTGGTCCCCGGCAACCGGGTGCTGCTGCGCGGCCCCACCACCCCCTGGCTGGCGGCCTGTTGGCTGGCCGTGCTCAAGGCGGGCGGGGTCGCTGTCACCGTGCTGGCCCAGCAGCGCCCGCACGAGCTGAGCACGATCTGCGAGATCGCCCGGGTCCGGCACGCGCTGTGCGACGTCCGGGCCGTGGACGACCTGGCCAAGGCGGAGGTACCGGGGCTCGCCGTCACGACGTACGGCGGTGACGCCCCCGACGACCTGCTGCGCCGTCCGGCGCCCGGTACGCCGTACCCGGCCGTGGACACCGCCGCCGACGACGTCGCGCTCATCGCATTCACCTCGGGCACCACCGGGCGGCCCAAGGGCTGCGTCCACTTCCACCGGGACGTGCTGGCCATCGCGGACACCTTCTCCCGCCATGTGCTCGGACCGCAGGCGGACGACGTGTTCGCGGGCAGTCCCCCGCTCGGTTTCACCTTCGGGCTCGGCGGGCTCGTGGTCTTCCCGATGCGCGCCGGCGCCTGCGCGCTCCTGCTCGAACAGGCCCATCCGCGGCAGTTGCTGCCCGCGATCGCCGAGCACCGGGTGTCCGTGCTGTTCACCGCCCCCACCGCGTACCGCGCGATGCTCGACGCGCTCGACTCCCACGACGTCTCCTCGCTGCGGCGCTGCGTGTCCGCCGGGGAGAACCTGCCCGCGGCCACCTGGCACGCCTGGCACGAGCGGACCGGACTGCGTATCGTCAACGGCATCGGCGCCACCGAGCTGCTGCACATCTTCATCTCGGCGGCGGACGAGGACATCCGGCCCGGCACGACCGGAGTGCCCGTACCGGGGTGGCACGCGCGCGTGCAGGACGAGCACGGCCAGCCGGTGCCGGACGGAGTGCCGGGGCTGCTCGCCGTCCAGGGGCCGGTCGGCTGCCGCTACCTCGCCGACCCGCGGCAACGCGTGTACGTGCGGGACGGCTGGAACGTCACCGGGGACACCTACGTCCGCGAGCCCGACGGCTACTTCCGTTACGTCGCCCGCGCCGACGACATGATCATCTCGGCCGGATACAACATCGCCGGTCCGGAGGTCGAGGACGCCCTGCTGCGCCACCCGGACGTGGTGGAGGCGGCGGTCGTCGGGCGGCCCGACGAGGACCGCGGACAGGTCGTGGTCGCCTACGCCGTCCTCAAGCCGGACGCGCCGCGGGACGCGGAGGCGCTGCGCGCGTACCTCAAGTCGGAGCTGGCCCCGTACAAGTGCCCGCGCGAGATCGTCTTCCTGGACGCGCTGCCGCGCACCGCCACCGGCAAGCTCCAGCGGTTCCGGCTGCGCGCCGACGGCGTACAACGGTGACGCCGCACGACGGTGACAGCGCGCACGTGACGGTGCTCGGCGGTGACCGCAGGCGGCGGCTTCGGTGACCTGCCGTGACGATGACCAGCAGTGATGCCGAAGACTTAAAATGATCAACGTGTCCGAGCAGCAGGCGCTACACGCCCCGAGGTCCCTCATCGTCACGCTCTACGGCGCCTACGGCCGCTTCGCGCCAGGCCCGGTGCCCGTCGCCGAGCTGATCCGGCTGCTGGCCGCCGTGGGGGTGGACGCGCCGTCCGTGCGCTCCTCGGTGTCGCGGCTCAAGCGGCGCGGGCTGCTGCTGCCCGCCCGCACCGCACAGGGCGCGGCGGGCTACCAGCTGTCCGCGGAGGCACGGCAGTTGCTCGACGACGGCGACCGCCGGATCTATGCCACGGCGCAACCCGGGGACGAGGAGTGGGTGCTCGCCGTGTTCTCCGTGCCGGAGTCGGAGCGCAACAAGCGGCATGTGCTGCGCTCCCGGCTGGCCGGGCTCGGCTTCGGCACGGCGGCGCCCGGCGTGTGGATCGCCCCGGCCCGCCTGTACGAGGAGACCCGGCACACGCTGCGGCGGCTGGACCTCGACCCGTACGTGGACTTCTTCCGCGGCGAGCACCTGGGCTTCACGCCGACCGCGGAGGCGGTCGGGCGGTGGTGGGACCTGGCGGCGATCGCCGCGCAGCACGAGGCGTTCCTCGACCGGCACGCGCGCGTACTGCGCGCCTGGGAGAAGCGCACGGACACCCCGCCGGAGGAGGCCTACCGCGACTACCTTCTCGCCCTGGACTCCTGGCGCCATCTGCCCTACGCCGACCCGGGCCTGCCCGCGCGGCTGCTGCCCGCCGACTGGCCCGGCGCCCGCTCGGCCGCCGTCTTCCAGGGGCTGCACGAGCGGCTGCGGGACACGGGCGCCGAGTTCGCCGGGCTCTGACGGCGGTCAACCGCCCAGTGCCAGGCGGGGCTTGGCCGCGTCCGTGCGGCCCGTCTGCGGGCGGCGGCTGCCCGCCCGGTAGGGCGCCGGCCAGACGCCGGCCGGACCCGTGTAGCCCTGCTCGGCGGCCGCGTGCAGCGTCCAGTGCGGGTCGTACAGGTGCGGGCGGGCCAGCGCGCACAGGTCCGTACGCCCGGCCAGGATCAGGGAGTTGACGTCGTCCCAGGAGGAGATCGCGCCGACCGCGATCACCGGTACGTCCACCTCGTGGCGGATCCGGTCGGCGAACGGAGTCTGGTACGAGCGCCCGAACTCGGGGCGTTCGTCGGCCACCACCTGCCCGGTCGACACATCGATCGCGTCGGCGCCGTGCGCGGCGAAGGCGCGGGCGATCTCCACGGCCTCTGCGGCGGTCGTACCGCCCTCGGCCCAGTCGGTGGCGGAGATCCGTACGGTCATCGGACGCTCCTCGGGCCACACTCCGCGTACGGCGTCGAAGACCTCCAGCGGGAAGCGCAGCCGCTTGTCCAGTGAGCCGCCGTAGGCGTCGGTGCGCCGGTTGGTCAGCGGGGAGAGGAAGCCGGAGAGCAGATAGCCGTGGGCGCAGTGCAGTTCGAGCAGGTCGAAGCCGGCCCTGGCGGCGCGCCAGGCGGCGGCGGTGAACTGCTCGCGGATGTCGGTGAGCTGGGCCCGGGTGACCTGGCCCGGGATCCGGCCGTCCGGCCGGTAGGGCAGCGGGGAGGCGGCCACCAGCGGCCAGTTGTCCCGCGGCAGCGGCTCGTCCATGCCCTCCCACATCAGCCGGGTCGAGCCCTTGCGTCCGCTGTGGCCGAGCTGTACGCCGATCGCGGTGTCCGGGGCCTGCCGGTGGACGAAGTCGGTGATCCGCCGCCAGGCGTCGGCCTGCCGTCCGGTCCACAGGCCGGCGCAGCCCGGGGTGATCCGGCCCTCGGGGCTGACGCAGACCATCTCGGTCATCACCAGGCCCGCGCCGCCGAGGGCCCGGGCGCCCAGGTGGACGAGGTGGAAGTCGCCGGGGACGCCGTCGGTGGCCGAGTACATGTCCATGGGCGAGACGACGACCCGGTTGCGCAGGGTCAGTCCGCGCAGCCGGAACGGGGTGAACATCGGCGGTGTCCCGGGCGGGCAGCCGAACTCGCGCTCCACGGCGTCGGTGAAGCGGGGGTCGCGCAGCCGGAGGTTGCCGTGGGTGACGCGGCGGCTGCGGGTGAGCAGGTTGAAGGCGAACTGGCGGGGCGGCTGGCCGAGGTAGCGGTCCAGGTTCTCGAACCACTCCAGGCTGGCCCGGGCCGCGCGCTGGGTGGAGGCGACGACCGGTTTGCGCTCCTCCTCGTAGGCGGTGAGCGCCTCGGGCAGGGACGGTTGTTCGTCCAGGCAGGCGGTGAGCGCGAGGGCGTCCTCGACGGCGAGCTTGGTGCCGGAGCCGATGGAGAAGTGTGCGGTGTGGGCGGCGTCGCCGAGCAGCACCAGGTTGCCGTGGGACCAGCGCTCGGTGACGACCGTGCGGAAGGTGGTCCACGCGGACTTGTTGGAGCGCAGCGGCCGCCCGCCGAGCGCGTCCGCGAAGATCTTGGCGCAGCGCTCGACGGACTCCTGCACGTCCATGGTGTCGAAACCGGCCGCGCGCCAGACCTCCTCGCGCATCTCGACGATGACGGTGGAGGCATCCGGCGCATATGGATAGCCGTGCAGCTGCACCACGCCGTGCTCGGTCTCGGCGATCTCGAAGCGGAAGGCGTCGAGGGCGAAGTCGGCGGCCAGCCAGATGTAGCGGCAGCGGTGGCCGGTCACCCGGGGCCGGAAGACGTGGGCGTAGGCCTCGCGGGTGGCGCTGTGCACGCCGTCGGCGGCGATGACCAGGTCGTATGTCCGCGACAGCCGCTCCGGGTGCGGCGCCTCGGTGCGAAAGCGCAGGTCGACGCCGAGCGCGCGGCAGCGTTCGTGCAGGATCCGCAGCAGGCGCCGCCTGCCGAGCGCGGCGAAGCCGTGGCCGCCGGAGGTGTGCCGGGTGCCCCGGTGCACGATGTCGATGTCGTCCCAGCGCACGAACTCCCGGCGCAGGGCCTCGTACACCACCGGGTCGGCGTGTTCGATGCCGCCGAGCGTCTCGTCGGAGAGCACGACGCCGAACCCGAAGGTGTCGTCGGGCGCGTTGCGCTCCCAGACCGTGATCTCACGGGCCGGGTCGAGCCGTTTCAGCAGGGCCGCCGCGTACAGGCCCCCGGGTCCGCCGCCGATGACCGCGACCCTCATGGCACCGGTCACCCCCGGTCACCTCCCCCGCCATTTCGGGGGGCGCTTCTCGGTGAAGGCCGCGTGGAACTCGGCGTAGTCCTCGCCGTTCATCAGCAGGGCCTGGGTGGAGGCGTCCAGTTCGACTGCGGCGGACAGGGGCATGTCGAGTTCGGCGGTGAGCAGGGCCTTGGTCTGGGCGTGGGCGAGGGCGGGGCCGTCGGCCAGCCGGCGGGCCAGGGACCGCGCGGCCTCGTCGGCGCTGCCCTCGTCGGTGAGGTGGCTGATCAGGCCGATCCGCTCGGCCTCGGCCGCCCGCACCGGCTCGCCGAGCATCAGCAGCCGGGTGGCGTGGCCGAGCCCGACCACCCGGGGCAGCAGATAGGCGGCGCCCATGTCGCCGCCGGACAGGCCGACGCGGGTGAAGAGGAAGGCGAACCGGGCGGTGGGGTCCGCGACCCGGAAGTCCGCCGCCAGGGCCAGGACCGCTCCCGCCCCGGCCGCCACCCCGTGCACCGCCGCGATCACCGGGAACGGGCACTCCCGTACGGCCCGCACGACCTGCCCGGTCATCCGGTTGAAGTCGAGCAGCTCGGACGTGTCCATGCTCAGGGTGGCGCCGATGATCTCGTCCACGTCGCCGCCGGAGCAGAAGCCACGGCCCTCGCCGGCCAGCACCAGGGCACGCACGGCCCGCTCGCGGGACAGTTCGGCGAGCAGGTCGCGCAGGTCGGCGTAGGCGCCGAAGGTGAGCGCGTTGAGCTTGTCGGGGCGGGCGAGGGTGACCGTGGCGACGCCGTCGGCGCGCTCCACGCGCAGATGGCGCCAGTGGGAGGTGCGGTCGGTGGAGCCGGTGAAGGGACTCATGACGTAGGGCCTCCTCGGGGGGACTGCCACGAACCGCTGCCGCGCCGGGCCTCTGCCTCGCCTGGCCGGCCTCCGCCTCGGCGGCTCTCCCCACCGAAGTTATCACTCATTCATGACCGCCGTCACGAGTCCGCGATACAGTCGCGCCGCTGTGACCGGTACCCGTCACTTGGTCACGGCTCGTCGATAGGGAGGTAACGACGGGAGTGGCCGCGGGAGGACGGCCGTCCCCCGGGGTAAGCCGACCGTGCCGGGCCCGGCGGCCCCGAGGACGAGGCCGCCGAAAGTCCCCGCGGACGGCCCCCGTACCATTCCCCTCGTTGAAAGCGGGACAACCTGATGGTCATCACCGGGACGCCCCCCGCCACGAACGGACACACCTTGCACGAACCTCCCTCGACAGCCTCCTGGCGCGTCGCGCTGCCGCACTCGGCGGCCGCCGTGCCGGTGGCCCGCGCCCTGGTCCGTACGGCGCTGACCGAGCTGGAGCACACGGCCGACAGCGACACCGCCGAGCTGCTCACCGCGGAACTGGTCGCGAACGCCGTGGAGCACACGGCGGGCCGGGGCCCGATAGAGCTGGTGGTGGAGCTGCTGCCGACCGGCTGCCACGTCGAGGTGCACGACCCGGATCCGGCCCCGCCCGGCGGACTGACCCGGCCGGGCCTCGCGGCCCCGGACCCCTGGCAGGAGCACGGGCGCGGCCTGCTGCTGATCCGCGCCCTCAGCTCCGCCTGCGGGCACCGCCCGACCGCGTCGGGCAAGGCGGTGTGGTTCAGGCTGTCCGCGGTTCCGCCTCGGCTGCGCCCGGCGTGACCTCCACGGCCCCGGCCCGCGCCGCCAGCCGGGAGTGCCGGCGTCCGTAGCCCACGTACACGAGCAGCCCGGCCACGAGGAAGCCGGCGAACTGGAGCCAGGTGGTCCAGCCGGTCTCGTACATCAGGTACAGGGAGCAGCCGACGCCGAGCACCGGCAGCACCGGGTAGAGCGGCACCCGGAAGGTGCGGGCGAGGCCCGGTTCGCGGCGGCGCAGCGTGATCACGGCGATGTTGACGACGGCCATGATGGCGAGCGTGCCGATGGTGCACAGGTTGACCACGACGTCCAGCGACGCGAACGCCGCGGGGATCGCGAAGACCACGCCGACGATCAGGGTGCCGGCGACGGGCACCGAGGTGCGCGGCGAGACCTTCTGGAGGATGGGCGGCACGAGCCCGTCGCGGGACATCGACATCAGGATGCGGGACTGGGCGTACGTCACGGTCAGCACCACGGAGGCGATGGCGACGACCGCGCCGAAGGCGATGACGGCGCCGCCGACGGAGGAGCCGGTGACCGTGTTGACGACGTACGACAGCGCCGCGGGCCGGCCGCCGACCTGGTCGCCGCCGATGGCGCCGATCGCGGCGAGCGCGACCGCGCAGTACAGCAGGGTGACCAGGCCGATGCAGACGAGGATCGCGACGGGGATGTCCCGGCGCGGGTTCCTCGCCTCCTCGCCGGCGGTGGTGATCGCGTCGAAGCCGATGTAGGAGAAGAACGCGGCCGTGGTGCCCGCGCCGATGCCGCCGAGGCCGGCCGGCGAGAACGGGGTGAGGTTGCCGTGCTTGAAGGCGGAGAACCCGATGGCGCAGAAGGCGACGAGGATGACGATCTTGAGCACGGCCATCGCGGCGGTCGCCCGGGCGCTCTCGCGCACTCCGCGCACCAGCAGCACGCAGGCCATGGCGATGACGAGGACGGCCGGGAGGTTGACGATCCCGCCGTCGCCGGGGCCGGCGGAGAGGGCGGCGGGGAGCTGCCATCCGGTGAGGCTGTGCAGCAGCTCGTTGACGTACTGGCTCCAGCCGACGGCGACCGCGGAGATGGAGATGCCGTACTCCAGCAGCAGGCACCAGCCGACCAGGAAGGCGGTGGTCTCGCCGAGGCCCGCGTAGGCGAAGGAGTACGAGGACCCGGAGACGGGGATCGCGCCGCCCAGCTCGGCGAAGGAGAAGGCGGTGAACACGCAGGTGATCGCGGCCAGGACGAAGGAGACGACGACGGCGGGGCCGGCCTGGGCGACCGAGTCGGACAGGCCGACGAAGATGCCGGTGCCGACGATCGCGCCGATGCCGAAGCAGACGAGCTGGAACAGGCCCATCGTGCGCTTGAGGCCGTGGCCCGCGCGGTCGGCGCCGGACTCGGCGACGAGGAGGGCCGGGGACTTGATGCGGGGAGCGGACATGCGCGGGTGGTGCTCGTTTCTGGTGGTGCGGGGCGGCCTCGGGGGTGCCCCCTGCTTGTGGGAACCGGGGGGAGGTCGCGTTGCGACGGCGGAAGGGGTGGCTCCGGGCCGCGGGTCGTGAGGGCGGCCGGTCAGGCCAGGGTGGCGACCATGATCGCCTTGATGGTGTGCAGCCGGTTCTCCGCCTCGTCGAAGACGACCGAGTGGGCCGACTCGAAGACCTCGTCGGTCACCTCCAGGAAGGTGCGGCCATGCCGCTCGTGGATCCCGCGGCCGACCTCGGTGCCGAGATCGTGGAAGGCCGGCAGGCAGTGCAGGAACCTCACGTCCGGGTTGCCGGTGGCGCGCAGCACGTCCATCGTCACGGCGTACGGGGCCAGGGCCTCGATCCGCTCGTCCCACACCTCCTTGGGCTCCCCCATGGAGACCCAGACGTCGGTGGCGACGAAGTCGGCGCCGCGCACACCCTCCTCCAGGGACTCGGTGAGGGTGATGCGCGCACCGCTGGAGGCGGCCAGCTCGCGGGCCCGGTCGACGATGCCCTGGGCGGGCCAGTAGCTCTTGGGGGCGACGAGCCGTACGTCCATGCCGAGCAGGGCGCCGGTGACCAGGTAGGAGTTGCCCATGTTGAAGCGGGCGTCGCCGAGGTAGGCGAAGGCGGTCTCCCGCAGCGGCTTGGCGCAGTGCTCGGTCATGGTGAGCACGTCGGCGAGCATCTGCGTGGGGTGCCAGTCGTCGGTGAGCCCGTTGTAGACGGGGACGCCGGCGTGCGCGGCGAGTTCCTCGACGGCGTCCTGGCTGTCACCCCGGTACTCGATCGCGTCGAACATCCGGCCGAGGACACGGGCGGTGTCCTTCACGGACTCCTTGTGCCCCATCTGCGATCCGGACGGATCGAGATACGTCGTCGAGGCGCCCTGGTCGGCGGCGGCGACCTCGAACGCGCAGCGGGTGCGCGTCGAGGTCTTCTCGAAGATCAGGGCGATGTTGCGGCCCCGCAGGTACGGCGTCTCGGTCCCGGCCCGCTTGGCGGCCTTCAGCTCGGCGGCCAGCCCGACCAGGCCGCGGAACTCCGCCTCGGTGAAGTCCAGCTCCTTGAGGAAGTGGCGGCCGGTGAAACCGGTCGGGACGTGCACCATCGGGGGGCTCCTGGAGACGGTGGGACGACTGCGGACTATGGAAGTCTATACGATGTTCCACATTTATATACAGGACCTCGCCCGGGGTCCAGGATGCGAACCGCCCGGGTCTGTTGAACTCTGGGAGTCGGGGCCCGTCTCGGCCTCCTGCGCCGGCTCAGCCGCCGGGACCCGCGCGGGTGTCCGCGTCGCCCGAGGATGCCATGCGGGATCCCCTGCCCGATCGAGGTGGTACGCGTGGATCTCAGGATGTCGGTCGAAGACCGGGAAGAGTTCCTTGCCGACCTCCACGTGGGAATCCTGGGGGTGAACGATCCTCGCGACGGCGGTGGGCCGTTGCTGGTTCCGCTCTGGTACTCCTACCGGCCCGGCGGGCTGGTGTCGATCGAGACCGGGCGGCAGGCGCTGAAGGCCCGCCTCGTCCGCGACGCCGGGCGGTTCAGCCTCTGCGTGCAGGACGAATCGGCCCCGTACCGCTATGTGAGCGTGGAGGGGCCGGTCGTGGGCGTCGAGGATCCGGTACCCCCGGCCGAGCACGAGGCGCTGGCCCACCGGTACCTGGACGCGGACGCCGCGACGGCGTACCTGGCGGCCAACCAGGAGCAACTGGCCGACGACATCCTCATCCGCATGCGGCCCGAGAGGTGGAGGACGGCCGACTTCTCCGCCTTCGCCGCGGAGTTCGACACCTAGAGTTCGACACCCAGTCCTCCGTGCGGCAGGTGCTTCACGTGCGGCACAGACGGGACATCCCATGGTCACTGACCCGATGACGCTTCCGGCGGCGCCGGCGTGGAACGCGGGGACGCTGTGGTACCCGCGCGATCGCTGTCTGCACGAGCTGTTCGACTCCCGGGCCGCGCTGCGCCCCCGGGCGACTGCCTCCGTACAGCACGGCCGCAGCATGAGCTACGGCGAGCTGAAGGACCGCTCCGACGCGCTGGCCGCGCGGCTGCTCGGCTCCGGGGTGCGGCGCGGTGACGGCGTGGGTGTGTGCGGGAGCCGGTCCCTGGAAGCGCTGGTCGCCTTTCTGGGCATCCTCAAGACCGGTGCGGCGTACGTCCCGCTCGACGACGCCTCCCCGCCCGGGCGGCTCCAGGCGATGGCGGAGGACGCCGGGGTGCACACCGTGGTGATGCTGCCCGGCAGTGTGTGCCGCATCCGGCGGGTGCGGACCCGCATCGCCCTGAACGGATCGGCGCCGGCGCCGGCCGCGCTCCCACGGACCGGGGTACTCCCCGGGGACTGCGCCTACGTGATGTTCACCTCCGGCTCGACCGGCCGTCCCAAACCCGTGGCGGTCCCGCACTGCGGCGTGGTCCGGCTGGCCGCCTCCGATCTGGTGTGGCAGCGGCCGCGGCCCGGTGAGCGGGTGCTGCACGCCTACGGCCTCTCCTCGGACGCCTCCACGATCGAGATCTGGTCCACGCTGCTCGCCGGGGCCTGCCTGGTGATCGCCGATCAGGAGGAGCTGCTGTCACCGGCCGCCCTGGAGTCCCGGCTGCTCTCCGAGCGGGTCAGCATCGCCTACCTGACCACCGGGGTGTTCCACCACATCGGGCGCACCAGGCCGTCGGCACTGCGGTCCCTGCGGTTCGCCTCGGCCGGCGGCGAGGCGATGGACCCGGAGCTGGCCCGCGCGATCCTGGCGGCCTGCCCGGACACCACCGTGGTCAACTTCTACGGTCCGACCGAGAACAGCGTGGTCTCCACCGCGCACCTGGTGGACGGTCTGCCTCCCGGGGCGACGGCGGTGCCGATCGGCCGGCCGCTGGAGAACTCCACCTGCTACGTGGTGCGGGCGGACGGCACACTCGCGGACGCCGGTGAGGAGGGCGAACTCCTCGTCGGCGGGGACGGGCTCGCGCTGGGGTACCTCGGCGACCCCGAGCTGACCGCCGAGCGCTTCGTCGACAACCGTTTCGAGCCCGGTACGCGGCTCTACCGCACCGGTGACCGGGTGGTCCGGCGCACGGACGGCGTACTGGAGTACCGGGCACGGGTGGACCGGCAGATCAAACTGCGCGGGCACCGCATCGAGCCGGACGAGATCGAGGCGCGGCTGCGGGCGGACGACGCGATCGGCGAGGCCGTCGTCGAACTGGAGGGCGACAGCCTGATCGGGTACGTGACACCGGCCCGGCCCGGCCGGGCGCTGCCGCTGGACCGCATCCGCGGCGGTCTCACGGCATGGCTGCCCGCGGCGGCGGTGCCCGCACGGCTGGTGGAGGTGGGGCGGTTCCCGGTGACCGCGGGGGGCAAGGTCGACCGCCGCCGGCTGCGCCTGCTGGCGGGCGCGGACGGGGCCGCCGCCCCGGCGTCCGGCCACCGCCCCCTGCCAGGTCCGCAGGAGTCGGCGGCGCGGGTGTGGCAGGTGGTGCTGGGTGTGCGCCCGGCGCCCGGGGACAGCTTCTTCGACATCGGCGGCGACTCCCTGCTGGCGGCCGAGGCCGTCACGCGCACCCTGGCCTTCTTCGGCCTCGACGCCCGGCACGGCCGCACCCTGATCCACAGTCTGCTGCGCTCCCCCACCTTGGAGGACTTCACCGCGGCCGTCACCGCCCTCACCTCCGTCGAGGGCCGGCGGGCTCAGGCGGCCCCCGACGCCGGCGCCGTGGACTTCCGCGCCGAGGCGCGGCTGGGCTTCACCCTGCCCCCGCCGCGCGGTCCGGAGCCGGACTGGCGGCACCCCCGGGAAGTGCTGCTGACCGGCGCCTCCGGCTTCGTCGGCGCCTTCCTGCTGGACCGGCTGCTGCGTCGCACCGGCGCCCGGGTGCACTGCCCGGTGCGCGGCCGCGACGCCGCGCACGCCCGGCAGAAGGTGATCCGGAACCTGGCCCGCTTCGGCCTCGCCACCACGGAGGCCACCGACCGCGTCGAGTGCTTCCCCGCGGACCTCGCCGAGCCCGGCCTCGGTCTGGAACCGGGCCGCGCCGAGGAACTGGCCGACACCCTCGACCTGGTGATCCACGCCGCCGCGCAGGTCAACTTCCTCTATCCGTACGAGGCGTTGCGCAGCGCCAACGTGGAGGGCACCCGGCAGCTCGTACGCCTGGCGGCCGAACGCGCCGTGCCCGTGCACTTCTTCTCCACCATCGCGGTGCTGGCCGGCTTCGGCACCGCCGGCGTACGGCACGTGGACGAGGACCTGCCGCTCGACCACGCCGACCGGCTCACCATGGGCTACGCCGAGAGCAAGTGGGTGGCCGAGGAGGTGCTGCGCGACGCCGCGGGCCAGGGCCTGCCGGTGGCGGTCCACCGGCCGTACGAGATCACCGGCGACCGGCGCACCGGCGCCTGCAACACCGACACCGCGATCTGCTCGCTGTTCAAGACGATCACCGAGACCGGGCTGGCCCCCGACATCCCGCTGCCGCTGGACTTCGTCCCGGTGGACTTCCTCACCGAGGCGGTGGTGCACATCGCCACCGCGCACCGCGCCACCCACCGGACCTACCACATGACCAACCCGCGTCCGGCGAGCCTGCGCGACATGCTCGACCGGATGGACGCGAGCGGCCACCGGATCCGGCGGCTCCCCTACGAGGAGTGGGTGGACGACCTCGTCCGCCATGTCGCGCGGCACCCCACGAGCCCCACCGCCCCGTTCGTCTCCCTGTGCGTGGACCGCTGCAAGCAGGCGGACATGTCCGTCAAGGAGATGTACTTCGAGGGCACCTTCCCGGCCGTGGGGCGGGCCAACGTCGAACGCGACCTGGCCGGCACGGGGCTGCGCTGCCCGCCCGTCGACGCCGCACTGCTGGACCGCTACCTGGAGTACTTCTACGCCACCGGCTACATCGAGCACCCGTAGCCGAGCTCCCGTAGCCGGCGCCACCTCAGCGGAGGAGCGAGCATGACCCCACCCCCACCCGGCGCGCAGGCACCCGGCCCCGAGGCGGACGTCCTGGACTTCCCTCTCCCGCCGCCGGGCACCATGGGGCCGCCCGAGACGTGCGCGCGGCTGCGCGAGAGCCGCCCCGTGGCCAGGGTCGGGCTGCAGATGGACGCGACCGCCTGGTACGTCACCCGGTACGAGGACGTCCGGGCACTGCTCGCCGACCCGCGGCTGATCAGGCCGACCATCAACGACTGGCCGCCCCGTCCCGGCCCGGCCGCCGGCGAAGTTCCCCCCCTGGTCACCATGGCGGAACTGGACGGCCCCCGGCACCTGGCGCTGCGCAGGTCCGTGGCCTCGGCGTTCAGCTCCGGAGCCGTCCGGGACCGGCTGCCGCGCATCCGCGGACTCGCCGACCGGCTGCTGGAGGAGTTCGCGGACGGCGGCCCTCCCGGCGACCTGGTGGCCGGGTTCACCGAGCCGTTCCCCCTGCTCGTGCTGTGCGACCTGGTGGGCATCCCCTCCCAGGACCGGAACTGGTTCCTGCCGGTCCTGGACGCGGCCCTCGACGGGATGGTGACCGCCGAGGAGGGACGCAGGGTCACCGACCTGCTGCGCGCGTACGTGGCCGAGCTGATCGCGCGGAAGCGGAGCCGGCCCGGCGACGACGTCCTGACCCTGCTGGTCCGTCAGTGCGAGGGCGGGACGCTGACCGACGAGGAGGTGACGGCCTTCGGGCTGTCCATGCTCACGGTCGGCTTCGGCATCAGCGGTTTCTTCCTGGCCGACTCGGTGCACACCCTGCTGCACCGGCCGGACCAGTGGGCCCGCCTGCGCGACCACCGCGACCTGATGCCGGGCGCGGTGGAGGAACTCCTGCGGTACATGCCGGTGATGAACGGCACCGTGCTGCTGCTGGCCACCGAGGACATCGAGGTGGGCGGGCAGACCATCCGCCGGGGCGACGCCGTCATCCCCGTGCTGGCCTCCGCCAACCGCGACGGGAGCGTGTTCGCCGACGCCGCCCGGCTCGACCTGTGCCGCACGGACAACCCCCACCTCGCCTTCGGCCGGGGAGCCCACAACTGCGTCGGCGCGCACCTGGCTCGCGTCGAACTGACCGCCGGGCTGGAGGCGTTGCTCGACCGCTTCCCACAACTGCGTCCGGCCGAGGGGCAGGAACCCCTCTGGGACGACCAGTCCGTCACCAAGTCACCGCTGACCCTCCCGGTCGGCTGGTGAGCCGACCCGCAGGCACCAGGGGAGGTCCACCCGTGAACACCACGCCGGAACCCGCCGTCGACGTGCCCGACACGCCCGTTATCGAACTGCCGCTCCCGCCGCCGGGCACCATGGGCCCGCCCGAGGAGTACCGCCGGCTGCGCCAGGAGTGCCCCCTGGCCAGGGTCAGGCTGCCGATCGGCGCCACCGCCTGGTACGCCACCCGCTACGAGGACGTGAAGGAACTGATCGCCGACGCCCGGCTGATCAGGCCGAGCATCACCGACTGGCCGCCCCGCCCCGGCCATGTCCCCGGTGACGAGCCGGGCCTGGTCACGATGATGGAACTGGAGGGCCCCCGGCACGCCGCCCTGCGCCGGGCTCTGAGCGAGCCGTTCAGCGTCCGGTCCGTGCGGAGCCGGCTGCCGCGCATCCGGCGGTCGGCCGACCGGCTGCTGGATCCGTTCGTCGGCAGCGACCAGCCCGGCGACCTGGTCGTCCGGTTCCTCGAGCCCTTCCCCGTGATGGTGATGTGCGATCTCGTCGGCATCCCCTACGAGGACAGCGACTACTTCCTGCCCAGGGCGGACGCCGCGCTCGGGGCCATCCTCACGCTGGAGGAGGGCCGCGAGGCCACCTCCCAACTGCGCGAGTACATCACCTCGCTGCTCGACCGGAAGCGGCACGAGCCCGGCGACGACATGCTCACCCGGCTGGTCGGCGCGTGCGAGCGCGGCGCTCTGGACCACGAGAGCGCGGTGAGTTTCGGGCTGTCCATGCTGGTCGCCGGCTACCGCACGAGCACCATGTTCCTGGCCGACGCCGTGCTGACCCTGCTGACCCTGCCCGGCGCCTACGCCCGCTTGCGCGACCACCGCGACCTCATGCCGGGCGCGGTGGAGGAACTCCTGCGCTATGTGCCGGTGATGAACGGCGTCGTCGTCCTCCAGGCCGTCGAGGACATCGAGTTGCACGGCCGGACGATCCGCGCCGGCGACGCCGTGCTGCCCGTGCTCGCCGCGGCCAACCGCGACGAGCACGTGTTCAGCGACGCCGACCGGCTCGACCTGTGCCGTGCGGACAACCCGCACCTCGCCTTCGGCCGCGGGGCGCACAACTGCATCGGCTCCCACCTGGCACGTGCCCAGATGACCGTGTGCCTGGAGGCACTGTTCGACCGCCTCCCGAATCTGCGCCTGGCCGAGGGCCACCACCCCATCTGGGAGGACGAGTCACCGAGCAAGTCACCGCTCACCCTGCCGGTCCACTGGTGAGCGGTGACTTGCCGCCGTCACCCACGGCCCGTGCGGCTCAGGCCACCGGCTTGCCGTAGACGGCCATCTCGTAGATCGAGTAGCCCCAGGTCGTGCGGCGCTTGACGCCCTGCATCCGGATGTAGGACACAGGCTCGTCGCCCGTCAGCCGGATGACGTCGGTTCCGCACTCGGCCGGGGCCATGGTCGCGGCGGTGGTCCAGTTGACACCGTCCGCGGAGGTCTCCAGCCGGTACCGCTCGGCGCACGCGGATTCCCAGGCGAGGGTCACGGCCGCGACCTTCGCGGGTGCGGCGAGCTTGACCTGCGCCCAGGCGTCGTCCTGGTAGCCGGAGGCCCAACGGGTGCCCATGTCACCGTCGTTGATGTACCGGGCGGCCAGTCGGTCGAGGTCCTGCTCCACGCTGGACGCGGTCGCGGTGCCCGCCAGTGCCAGGTTCTCCGCGCCGCCCGCCACGTCCCACAGGCCGAGGCGCACGTCGGCCTGGACGAGGAAGGCGTCCAGGACGCCGTCACCGATCTTCGGCTGGACCCTGCCCCAGGTGTTGCGGGCCGGGTCCACCCGTACGGCCGCCGCCTGGCGCTGGAGGTCACGGGAGGTGGTGAGCAGTTGCTGCGCACGGTCCGTGTCGCCCGCCTGCCGGGCCGCGAGCGCGTCGGCCATGGCGACGGTCGCCCGCCCCCACTGCTCCGTCGCCTTCAGCCAGGGCTCAGCGTCGGCCACGAAGCCCGCCTGCACCGCTCCCCCGCGGATGACGGCGGGTGCGTCGGCGATGGCGGCGGCGTACTCGCGCAACTCGGCCAGTGCCTCGGTGCGCCGGCCCGCGTCCCAGTCCTGCCAGAACCGCTTGACGCGGGCGTCGAGCCCCGGGGCCTGCGGCTGCCACGGCTTCGCGCCGAACGTCGGAGCGAGGTGGTTCAGGTCGGCGAAGACGGCCAGTGCCCCGGCGGCCGCGCGGTCGCCCCCGGCAAGGTAGGACAGGGCGCGGGGCCAGCTCGACGCCGCGTCGTAAGCCCGGTCGTTCCAGGTGAAGTCGGCCGTTCCGAACACCGCGACCTTGCTGGCGTAGGGCTGGTTCATGGGGTTGGCGACGATGCCGCTGAGGTGGTCGCCGAGTCCCGCCTCCCGCTTGTCGTACGGCGCGAGCAGGAGCCGCCCCTGGGTGTTGCCGAAGTCGTTGACGGGATAGTTGTCCCAGACGAAGACCTTCCGGCCGAACAGCTTCGACACGGCGTCCGCCTGGCTGTTGGTGATGGAGGGCGGGACGACGTCGGTCCCGGTCCACATCACGACGACCTTCGGGTCCAGGGTGGCCCGCATGGTCTGCTTGTACGCGGTGTCGGTCAGGTCGCCGTACTCGGTGGGCACCATCTGGAGGGCCTGGGTGCCCTCGTGGGTGTCCACGAAGGTGCGCTGGACGTCGTTGAGGAGGTCCACCTGCGCCCTGGCGGCGGCGGCCCGCCCGGGCGCGCCGAACTTCTGCTGGTCGCCGTCGCAGTTCCAGCGAGTGTAACTGATGTCGTCCAGCGGGATGGAGAAGGCCCGCCCGCCCAGGTCGTACACCGCCTGGAGCTTGGCCTTGAGCGCCGCGCGGTCCGCCGGGTCGGAGTAGCAGATGGACCCGCCCGGGGAGACCGCGAAGGTGAAGCGGACGTGGTTGGCGCTCGCGCGCCGCACCAGGGTCCCCAGCTCGGCGAGTTTGTCGGCCGGATACGCCTCGCGCCACTTGTCCCTGTGGTACGGGTCGTCCTTGGGCGCGTAGACGTAGGTGTTGGCCTTGACGTCGCCGTAGAAGTCCATCTGGTCCAGCCGCTCGGCGGCGGACCACGGCTGACCGTAGAAGCCCTCGATGGTGCCCCGCAGCGGCATCGACGGGTAGTCACTGGCATCGGCGCCCGCGATGCGCCACTCGTCGCCGCCGCGGACGAACAACTGCCGCAGGGTCTGTACCGCGTAGAACTGTCCGGCGGCGTCCGTGCCGCCGAGCGCGACCTGGCGCTGCGGCTCGCTCGTGTCGACCCGCAGCGCGTACCCCTCGGCATGACCGGGGACGCGGGTGTCGCCGAGCGCCTTGGCGATGTCGGGTCTGGTGGCGGGGCCGAGGCGTACGGTGAGCAGCCCCGCGGGGACGGCCCGGTCCGGGGTGACGACGTCGACACGGTCGGCGCCGTGGGCCCGCAGCTCGCGCACCAGACGGTCCCGCGCGGCGGCGTCGGTGCCGTCGTCGGCGACGACGACCACCCGCCCGGTGACGTTGGCGTCGGCCCCGGCGCGGGAGAGCGACTGCGGGACGGGTGAGACGTCGGGCAGCCCCGGCGCGGGAGCGGGTTCGGCGTGGGCCTGCGGGACCAGCGCGAGCTGCCCGGTCGTCAGGCCCACGGCCAGGAGACAGGAAGTGAGCAGCGAACGGCGTTTCTTCATGGATGCGTCCAATTCCTCGGATCGGAGCCACCGTTGACGAAGGCCCTCGGCGGCGGCGCCGGTCCTGCCGGCGCGCCGGGGGGCACGGCCTTGCCGCACGGGTGGCCTGGACGGCGTTCCCGGTGGTGCTCAACGACGCCGAGAGGACGGCGGGTTGGCCGCCGCGCCGCACTGGCGCACGGCGGATCGAGCCTCCTCACTCCTCTCCAGGGCATCAGCACTCACCGGAACCACAGTGGACGAAGACGTGCGGGCGTCACGCTCGCACAGGAACGAGATGTTGTCTAGACCACTCACCGCCCCGAGGGCCGCCCCCGACACCCCTGCGCCGCCCGCCCGTTCACTCGGCGTGGACCGTCTCCCCAGCGACCAGGGTGAGCACGGCGCGGGTGCCGGCCACCTCCGCGTCCGGGGCGAGGAGGTCCCGGTCGAGGACGGCGAGGTCGGCGGCCATGTCCTCGCGCAGCAGGCCGACTTCGTCGTCGTTGCCGTTCACCCAGGCCGAGCCGGCCGTGTAGGCGCGCAGGATGTCGGTCAGCTCCAGCCGTTCGTGCGGCACGAACGGGCGGTCGGCGCCCGGCCACCCGGTGTGCGCCGAGCCGGGCGGTTCGGTGCGGTGCACGGCGACGTGCATGGCCTGCCACGGGTCGGCCGTGGTGACCGGCCAGTCGCTGCCCCCGGCGAGCCGGGCGCCGTTGTCCAGGAGCCGGCGGAAGGGGTACTGCCGGCCGGCTCGCCCCTCGCCCAGCAGCGGGTTGGTCAGCTCGTCGGTCTGCTGGTGGTGGGTCGCCCACAGCGACTGGACGTTGGCCGTCACCCCCAGCGCGGCGAAGCGGCCGATGTCCGCGTCGTCGACCAGCTGCACATGGGCGATGTGGTGGCGCCGCTCGCGCGCTCCGTTGGCGGCGGCCGCGGCCTCGACCGCGTCCAGGCACTCGCGCACCGCCCGGTCGCCGATCGCGTGGAAGTGCACCTGGAGGCCGGCGGCGTCCAGGCGGGTCACCGCCTCGGCGAGCAGCGCGGCGGGCACGTTGGAGTGGCCGAGGTTGCCGGTGGCGCACCCGCAGGAGTCCAGGTACGGCTCCAGCAGGGCGCCGGTGCCGTTCTCCAGCACGCCGTCCTGCATCACCTTCACGGCGCCGGCCCGGAAGCGGCGGCCGGGCTCGCCGCGCCGCGCCACCAGGTCGTCGAGCTGCTCCAGGCCGCGGTCGCGGTCCCACCACAGGGCGCCGGTGACCCGGGCCTTCAGCAGTCCCTCCGCGTCGGCCCGCCGGTAGGCGGCGAGCGTGTCGCCGGCCCCGCCGTAGGCGCCGACGATGGCGTCCTGCCAGCCGGTGATGCCGTACCGGAAGAGGTGGGCCTGCGCGTGGCTCAGCGCCGCGAGCTGGTCCTCGACGGTGTCCGGCGGGAGCAGCCGGGCCACCAGGTCCATGGCGCTCTCGTGCAGCACCCCGGTGGGCCGGCCGGCCGCGTCGCGCTCGATCCTCCCGGCCGGCGGGTCCGGGGTGGCCGCGTCGATCCCGGCGTGCTCCAGTGCCGCCGAGTTGACCCACGCCGAGTGGTGGTCGGCGTTGGGCAGGAACACCGGCCGGTCCGGTACGGCCGCGTCCAGCGACTCCCGGGTGGGCCAGCCGCCGGGGAAGCAGTCCATGCTCCAGCCGCCGCCGAGGATCCACGACCGGCCCGGGTGGGCGGCCGCGTACTCCCGGACGACCGTGAGGCAGTCCTCGGCGTCGGTGGCGCCGGTGAGGTCGCAGCGCAGCGCCTCCAGGGCGCCCCAGACCGGGTGTATGTGCGCGTCCTGGAGGCCGGGCACCACGGTCCGGCCGGCCAGGTCGAACGTCTCGGACGCGCGGCCGGCGGCCCGGCGTACCTCGGCGTCGGTGCCGACGGCCGTGATCCGGCCGCGGGCCACGGCGACGGCCGTCGCGTGCGGGCGCCGCGGATCGCCGGTCCACACCCGGCCACCGTGCAGGACGAGGGTCACGCGCCGGCCCCGTGGGTGCGCACCACGTACACCTTGCGGAGGGTCTCGTGGACCTGCCAGGTGCCGCGCCAGCCGGCCGGCATCGCCAGGGTGGCTCCGGGACGCAGCTCGACGTCCTCACCGTCCTCGGTACGGACGGTGGCGGATCCGGTCAGCACCTGGCAGACCTCGTCGTAGCCGTCGCGGGTGGCGGTGAAGTGACCGGGGTCGCACTCCCAGACGCCGACCTCGACCAGCCCGTCGGGCGACTGCCACAGGGTGAGGGTGGTCTCCTGCTGGCCGGTGGTGCTGGTCGGCTTGGGCGTCGCGGGGGGCAGATCGGCGCTCGCCGCGTCGGCGAGGAAGGCGACGGCGGGAACGAGGGCGGTGGTGGCGGTGGCGCCGGCTGCGGCGGTGGCGGTTTCCATGGGGGGTTGCTCCCTTCAGCGTCCGCTGATGACGTTGGCGACGCGTGCGATGACGGAGGTGCGCTCAAGACCGGAGTTCTCGTGCCGGTCGGCGGCGCGGTAGGCGACGTAGAGGCTGCGCACGCCCAGCCAGCGCAGCGGCTCCGGCTCCCAGCCGCGCACCTTGCGGCCGACCCAGGGCAGCCGGGTGAGGTCGGTCTCACGTCCGAGGATCAGGTCGCGCAGGGTGCGTCCGGCGAGGTTGGTGGTGGTCACGCCGTGCCCGACGTAGCCGCCGGCCCAGCCGAGGCCGGTGTCCCGGTCCAGGTGGACGGTGGCGCACCAGTCGCGCGGCACGCCCAGCACTCCGGACCAGGTGTGGTCGATCGCGACGCCCTCGGTGGCCGGGAAGTGCTGCCTGAGGATGGCCTGGAGCTGCGTCTGGGTGGCGGCCCGGGTCTCGCCGCGCTGGTCGACGTGGGAGCCGAACATGTAGGGGATGCCGCGCCCGCCGATGGCGATACGGCCGTCGGTGGTGCGCTGGATGTAGCAGTACGAGTTGGCCTCGTCCCCGATCAGTTCGGCGCCGCGCCAGCCGATCTCCTCCCACACGGAGGCGGGCAGCGGCTCGGTGACGATCATGCTGCTGTTCATCGGCAGCCAGACCCGGCGGTGGCCGCGCAGCCCGGCGGTGAACCCCTCCAGCGCCCGGATGACGTAGGACGCCCGGACGGTGCCGTGGGTGGTGACCGCCTCGCGCGGGCGGATCTCGGTGACCTCGGTGCCCTCGTAGACGGCGACGCCCATCCGCTCCACCACGTCGGCCAGGCCCCGGACCAGCTTGGCGGGCTGGATGCGGGCGCAGTGCGGGCTCCACTGCGCGTAGCGGGCGCCGGCTATGCGGACCCGCTCGGCGAGCCGGTCCGCGTCGAGTTCGACCAGGTCGTCCTCGCCCCAGCCCTCGGCGCGCAGCGTCGGCAGCCCTTCGCGCAGCCGTCGCTCCTGCGCGGCGTTGGTGGCGACGTGCAGCAGTCCGTCCTTCTGGATGTCGGCCTCGATGCCCTCCTCGGCGGCGACCCGGATGACCTCGTCGACGGAGGAGAACATCTCCCGCTGCAGGGCGACGGCCGGCTCCCGGCCGTGCGACTTGGCGTAGCGGCGCATCTGGCCGGGCGGCTCGGCGCTGAGCCAGCCGCCGTTGCGGCCGGAGGCGCCGAAGCCGGCGAACTCCTTCTCCAGGACGGCGATCCTGAGGTCGGGCTGGGCCTTCTTGAGGTAGTAGGCGGTCCACAGGGAGGTGTAGCCGCCGCCGACGAGTGCGACGTCGACGTCCAGGTCGCCGGGCAGGGCGGGGCGGCGGGCGGGGACGCCGCTCTCCCGGAACCAGAAGGAGACGTCGCCGTTGACGAAGGTGGGGCTGGTGGCGGGGGTGGTGCTCATCGTCCGCTCTCTTCCGCGACGGCGACCGGGACGCGGTCGCCGGAAGTGGGTGGGTGGGTGGTGCCGGAGGGGTCGTCGAGCAGGACGCCCCGTTCGACGTCCCAGACCACGGTGACTTCGTCGCCGTGGCGGACGCCGGACAGCCGGTCGGCCTGCTCGCGGGCGAGCAGCACGGTGCCGTCGGGCAGGGCGAGTTCGAGCTTGCGGCCGGAGCCCAGGTATATCTCCTGGGTGACACGGGCGGGCAGCGTGTTGACCCCGGGCGCGACGGGCTCGGCGGCCGGCTGGACCCGCAGGTGCTCGGGGCGGACCACGACGGCGGCCGCGCCGCCCTCGGGCAGCCGTCCGGCGACGCGTACGGTGCGGTCGCCGACCCGCAGGCAGGAGTCGTCGCCGTCCGGCTCGACGCGTCCACGGACGGTGGAGGACTCGCCGAGGAACTCGGCCACGAAGAGGCTGCGGGGCCTTTCGTAGAGTTCGCTCGCGGTGCCGACCTGCTGGATGCCCCCGTCGTCGAAGACGGCGATGCGGTCCGACAGGACGAGCGCCTCCTCCTGGTCGTGGGTGACGAAGACGAAGGTGGAGCCGACCTCCTGGTGGACCCGCTTGATCTCCAGCTGGAGGGATTCGCGCAGCTTCTTGTCGAGCGCGCCGAGCGGCTCGTCCATCAGCAGCACGCTCGGCTCGTACACCACGGCCCGGGCCAGGGCGACCCGCTGCTGCTGGCCGCCGGAGAGTTCGCGCGGTCTGCGGTGGCCGTAGCCACCGAGCCGTACGGTCTCCAGGGCCGCCTCGACCATCTCGGCGCGGCGGGCTCTCGGCACCTTGCGCTGCTTGAGCGGGAAGGCGACGTTCTCCGCGACGGTCATGTGCGGGAAGAGCGCGTAGTGCTGGAAGACCATGCCGATGTCGCGCCGGTGCGGCGGCAGGTCCTGCATTTGCCTGCCGCCGATGGTCAGCGTGCCCGAGGTGGCGGCGGTGAACCCGGCGATGATGTTGAGGGTGGTGGTCTTGCCGGAGCCGCTGGGGCCCAGCAGGGTCATGAACTCACCCGGTTCGATGACCAGGGAGACGTCGTCGACGGCGACGGAGTCCGCGTACTCCTTGCGCACCTGCGCCAGTTCGATACGGGCTCCGCGCGCCTTGATGAGGCTGGTGTCAGCGGACACGGTTCCTCCTGGCGGTGGCGAAGGTGGCGGCCAGCACGAGCACCGTGGTGAAGACGATGATCAGCGTGGCGGCCGCGGCGATGGTGGGGTCGGTGTCCCGGGTCACGCTGGCGAACATCTGGACCGGCAGGGTCTGCAGGTAGGGGCTCTGGATGAACAGCGAGACCACGACCTCGTCGAAGCTGGTGACGAAGGCGAACAGGGCACCGGAGACGACGCCCGGGGCGATCAGCGGCAGGGTCACCTGCCGGATGGCGCCCCAGCGGGTGGCGCCGCAGATCAGTGCGGCGTCCTCCAGCCGCCGGTCGAAACCGCGCAGGCTCGCCGTCACCGGGATGATCACGAACGGCAGGGCCAGCACGGTGTGGGCGGTGACGAAGCCGAGCAGGGTGCCCAGCAGGTTGTACTGGAGGAAGAGCGCGTACACGCCGATGGCGACCACCACGGTCGGCACGATCATGGGGGCCAGCAGCAGCCCGTACGACGCCTTCACCCAGCGTGAGCCGGACCGGGTGAGCGCGATCGCTGCGGCGGTGCCCAGGACGGTGGCCACCACCGCGACCAGGGCGCCGACCTGAAGCGAGGAGAACAGCGCCTCGGTCCACCGGGGGTCGGTGAAGAAGTTGGTGTACCAGCGGGTGGACCAGCCGCTCGGCGGGAACACCAGGGACGCCTTGTCGGTGAAGCTCAGCGGGATCACCACGAGCGTCGGCGCGATGAGCCAGAGGCCCACCAGCGCGCTGAACGCCCACAGCGCGATCCGCGTGGGTGCGGTCCTCATCGGGCGCCTCCCCGGTTGCGGGTGAAACGCAGGACGACGCCGACCAGTCCCAGCAGGACCAGCGTCACCGCCAGCAGCACCACGCCCATCGCTCCGCCCCGGCCCCACGCGAGCAGCCCGTTGACCTGGGTGAAGATCTGCTGCGAGATCAGCGCCTGGTCGGGCGAGCCCAGGAGCGCCGGGGTGACGTAGAAGCCGAGCGAGGTGATGAACACGGTCAGCGCGCCGGCGCCCACCCCGGGCAGCGACAGCGGCACGAAGACCCGCAGGAACGCGGTGGCCGGGCGCGCCCCCATGCCCTGCGCGGCGTCGAGGAGCCGGCGGTCGATGCCGCTCATCACCGCGTACAGCGGCAGCACCATGAACGGCATCAGCACCTGCGACATGCCGATCACCACCCCGGTGGGGGTGCGGATGAGCTGGAGCGGGCCGAGACCCACGGTGCCGAGGACCTGGTTGACCACGCCGCTGTCCTGGAGCAGCACCACCCAGGCGAAGGTGCGCACCATCAGGCTGGTCCAGAACGGCAGCAGCACCAGCAGGGTGAGCCAGATCCGCGCCCGGGCGCCGACCACGGTCATCAGGTAGGCGTACGGGTAGGAGAGCAGCAGCGTCACCAGGGTGACGACGGCGCCGACGGCCAGCGTGCGCACCAGCGTGGCGAGGGCGACGTCGCTGGTGAAGAACCAGGAGTAGTTGCCGGCGCCGGGTGCGGGCTCGCTGACGCTGCGCCAGGCCATCAGGCCCAGTGGCACCAGGAAGAGCACGGCCAGCAGGACCAGCGCGGGCAGCAGCAGCCATCCCCACCGGCCGCCGGCGCCCTTGCGGGGCCGGCCGCCGGTGGCCGGGGAGGCGATCTCGATCAGGGCCGTCATGGGTTACCGGGCCAGCCAGTCGGACCACTTCTGGATGATCTGCTCCTGGTTCTTCGCCCACCAGGCGTTGTCGACCTTGAGTGCCTGGGCCTGCCGCTCGGAGGTGGTGGTCAGGTACTGCGTGGCGAGCGTGTCGAGCTTGGGCTTGGCGTCGGTGTTGATCGGGGAGTAGGAGGTCAGCTCGGTGAGCTTGGCCTGCTGGGTGGCACCCAGGTAGTAGTTGATCAGCGCCATAGACGCCTTGGGGTTCTTGGCGCCGATGGGGACGGCGAGGGAGTCGGAGACCGGCAGGAACTGGTTCCACTGGGGGGCGAAGTGAGCGCCGTTCTTGACCGCCGAGTAGGCGCGGCCGGACCACATCATGGCCATGGAGACCTCGCCGGACTCCAGCAGTTGCTGGGAGCGGGCGCCGGTGTCCCAGAAGACCAGCGAGGAGCGGACGCTCGTCAGCTTCTTGAGGGCCCGGTCGACATCGAGCGGGAAGAGCTTGTCGGGGGCGACCCCGTCCGCGATCAGCGCCGCCTCCAGCGGGCCGGGGGCCGCGTCCGACGCGAAGCCGGGAATCGCGCGCTTGCCGGGGTACTTCTTGGTGTCGAGGAAGTCCGCCCAGCCCCTCGGCGGGTTGTCGCCGAACTTCTTCTTGTCGTACATCAGGACCACGCCGTAGCTCATGGCCGGCACGGAGCACTTGTCCTCCGTGCCCTTGGGCAGCTTGGAGGTGTCGACGATCTTGCTGTCGAGCGGCATGAACATCTTGCCGCACTGGCGCTTGGCCCAGAGGGTGTCGGCGTCCACCACGTCCCAGGTGATGTTCTTGGCGTCGACCTGGGCCTTGACCTTGGTGTAGTCGGTGGGGCCGTCGGAGAGCATCCGCGCGCCGGAGTCCGTGGCGAACGGCTT
Organism: Streptomyces sp. NPDC093064; assembly: GCF_044754605.1. NCBI lineage: Bacteria > Bacillati > Actinomycetota > Actinomycetes > Kitasatosporales > Streptomycetaceae > Streptomyces > Streptomyces sp. NPDC093064. Next base: position 16,478 of record NZ_JBIVPK010000021.1, on the reverse strand, counting down.
GACCGCGGCCGACTCCTGACCGTCCTGGTAGATGCCGCCGTAGGAGGCGAAGGTGAGGGTGACGCCGTCGAGCGCGCCCCTCTTCACCTGGCCGGCTGCGGCCGGTCCGGGGCCGAGGTCGACGTCGGCGGCGGCCGGGCCGGTGCCGGCGCAGCCGGTGAGGGTCAGCAGCAGGGCGCCGGCGGCAGCGGCACACCCCATGATTTTACGTGATATTCCGGGCATGACTGTCTCCAAGGAGGACGGTGAAGACGCGAGGGCACCGAGAGGGCACGGCGCGGAGGCGCACGGCGGCAGGGCGCGACGGGGCGCTGCGCGGCGGGGGCACGGTGAAGGAGGGTGCGACCGCACCGCGGGCAGGAGTGGGGAGGGATTGCGGCTGGTGAGGGGTACGGGCGATGAGGGGTGCGGGTGGGGCGGGGTCAGTCCGGGGTTGGCGGACTGATGATCCAGAGGATCTCGGCGGGCTCTTCGTGGCGATTGACCACGCGGTGCGGCACCGAGGAGCGGTATTCGATGCTGTCGCCGGCCTCCAGGTCGTGGGCCCGGCCGTCGAGTTCAACCCGTACGGCGCCGCTGATCACCAGGAGGATCTCCTGGGAGTCACCATGGGTGTAGGCGTCGTCACCGGTGGAGGTCCCCGGGTCGAACTCGCCCGCGTACACCTCCAGATGACTGAGCGGGCGCTGTGAGATGAGGAATTTTCGACTGCCCGGAGCGGCGTGCAGCATCGGCCGGTCGGCCCGCCGCACCGCTCTCGGACCGGGCCGGCCGTCCTGGTCGAACAGGTCGGCCACGGTCAGACCGAGCGCCACGGCGATCCGCCGCAGCATGCCGATGGAGCAGTTCACCTGCCCGCGTTCCAGCTGGCTGAGGAACCCGGGACTGGCCTGCGCCGCCTCCCCCAGGGCGCGCAGCGACATCCGCCGCATCATCCGGTACTCCCGGATGCGGTCCCCCAGTGCCGCGTCGGCGGCACCGTCGGTGGCACCACCGGAGGGGTCCGGCAACGAACGATCAGTCATGAGCGAACACCTGATACGTCTTCAGCGAACACTTTGTTCGCTGGGGTGATACGGACCGTACGCCGAGGTGATCCGTGAGACAAGACCCTCCCCACGCCGTCACCGGAACGTGATCACCCGCGTGCGCGTCCAGTGCTGCGACCGGAAAGGCTCACCGGCTCGCGGCGCCCGGCAAACCTTTCCGGTCACATCGCTAGCCCGCCACGGCGTCCCGCTCGACCGGGCAGCTCATGCAGCGCGGGCCGCCCCGGCCCCGGCCCAGTTCGCTGCCGGGGATCTCGATGACCTCGATGCCCTGCTTGCGCAGGTGGGTGTTGGTGGTGACGTTGCGCTCGTAGGCAACAACAACGCCGGGTTCGACGGCGAGGACGTTGCAGCCGTCGTCCCACTGCTCGCGCTCGGCCGCGTGCACGTCCTGGGTGGCGGTCAGGACCCGGATCTCACTCAGCCCCAGCGCGGCAGCGATCGCGCGGTGCATATGCTCGGCCGGATGGTCGGTGACCTTCAACTCGTTGTCCTCGGAGCCCGGTTCGATGGTGTACGAGCGCAGCATGCCGAGCCCGGCGTACTGGGTGAAGGTGTCGCCGTCGATCATGGTCATCACGGTGTCGAGGTGCATCACGGCCCGCCGCTTGGGCATGTCGAGCGCGACGATCGTCCGGGCCGATCCGGCGGCGAACAGCTTGTGCGCGAGCATCTCGACGGCCTGGGGCGTGGTCCGCTCGCTCATGCCGATGAGCACGGCGCCGTTGCCGATCACGAGCACGTCCCCGCCCTCGATGGTGGACGGGTAGTCGGCCTGCCCCTCGGACCACAGATGGAACGTCTCGCCCCGGAACAGGGGGTGGTAACGGTAGATCGCCTCGAAGTGGACGGTCTCGCGCTGCCGGGCGGGCCAGCGCATGGCGTTGATCGACACGCCGTCGTAGATCCAGGCGGAGGTGTCGCGGGTGAAGAGGTGGTTGGGCAGCGGGCCGAGCAGGAAGTCGTCCAGTTCCATGGCGTGGAAGCGCACGGACGTCGGCTCCTCGTGGGCGGCCAGGAACTCCCGCTTGGTCATGCCGCCGACGAGCACCTCGACCAGTTCGACGGCGGGCAGGGTCTCGAAGACGGCCCGCAGGTGATCGGTGGCGAGCGGCCCGTACTCCTTCTCGTCGAAGACGCGGTCCAGGACGAGCGAGCGGGCCGACGGGATCTCCATCGCCTCGGTCAGCAGATCGCCGAAGAGGTGCACGGCGACCCCGCGGTCGCGCAGCACGTCGGCGAACCCGTCGTGCTCGGCACGCGCCCGGCGCACCCACAGCACATCGTCGAAGAGGAGGGCGTCCTTGTTGCTGGGGGTGAGCCTTTTGAGCTCGAGATCGGGCCGGTGCAGGATGACGCGGCGCAGCCGCCCGGCCTCGGAGTCGACATGGAATCCCATGCCTCCATCCTGGCCAACGGCGGCCGGTTTCACCCTCCGCGCACCTGTTTCCACGGCCTCCTTTTTTCGTCACCTTGACGAAAGGAAGGAACCCCCACGGCACTTGGAAGGCGGGACCGCCGGGGCCCGGGAGCGATCTCCCGGGCCCCGGCGGAAGGCCCCTCACAGGCGGGGGTCCACCGGCTCCGACTCCAGCGCGAGCACGCCGAACACCGCCTCGTGCACCCGCCACAGCGGTTCGCCGTCGGCCAGGCGATCCAGGGCCTCCAGACCGAGGACGTACTCGCGGATCGCCAGGGAGCGCTTGTGGTTGAGGAAGCGCCCACGCAGGCGGGCGAGGTTGTCCGGGCGGGTGTACTCGGGACCGTAGATGATCCGTAGGTACTCCCGGCCCCGGCACTTGATGCCGGGCTGCACCAGACGCCCCTCCTTGCCGCGTACCAGAGCGCCCAGCGGCTTGACGACCATGCCCTCGCCGCCGCGGCCGGTCATCTCCAGCCACCAGTCGACGCCCGCCCGCACCGACTCCGGGTCGGCCACGTCGACGTACAGCCGGCGGGTGGTCTGCAGCAGACCGGTGACATCGTGCTTCACGAGCCGGTCGATCAGTGCCAGTTGCCCGTCGTGCGACAGTCCGGCCAGGCTGCGGCCCCGCGCGGCGAGGATCTGGAACGGTGCCAGGCGGACGCCGTCCAGGCCGTCGGTCGGCCAGCAGTAGCGGCGGTAGGCGGCCGTGAACGCGGCTGCGTCGGCGGCCCGTTCGCGCTGGCGGTCCAGCAGGTCCGTCACGTCGACACCGCGCGCCGCGGCGCCCTCCAGGGCGGACAGCGCGTCCGGGAACACCGCGCCGGAGGCCGCGCCGACCGCCGCGTACTGCGAGCGCAGCAACCCGGAGGCCTTCAGCGACCACGGCATCAGCTCGCAGTCGAGCAGCAGCCAGTCGGTGTCGAGGTCCGCCCACAGGCCCGCCTCGGTGACCGCCGTGCGCAGCCGGCCGAGTATCTCCTCGGTGACCGACGGGTCGTCGAAGAAGGGGCGGCCGGTGCGGGTGTAGAGGGAACCGGTCGGGCCGTCCACTCCGAACCGCCCGCGCGCCGCCTCCGGGTCCCGGCAGACCAGGGCGACTGCCCGCGAGCCCATGTGCTTCTCCTCGCACACGACCCGGTCCACCCCGTCCTCCCGGTACTGGGCGAACGCCTCCTCCGGGTGCTCCAAGAAGCCGTCGACCCTCGAAGTCGCCGTCGGCGCCATGGTGGGCGGCAGATACGGAAGCAGCCGCGGGTCGACGGCGAAGCGGCTCATGACCTCAAGGGCCGCCGCCGCGTTCTCCTCGCGCACCGCGACCCGGCCGGTGTGCCGGGTCTCGACGGCCCGGCGGCCGTGCACGTCACCGAGGTCCAGCGGACGGCCGTCGTGTCCGCCGGGTGCCTCGGTGCGCAGCGGCCTGGCCGGCTCGTACCAGACCCGCTCGGCCGGCACGTCGACCAGTTCTCGCTCCGGCCAGCGCAGCGCGGTCAGCTTGCCGCCGAACACCGCGCCGGTGTCCAGGCAGATGGTGTTGTTCAGCCAGGTGGCCTCCGGGACCGGGGTGTGGCCGTAGACCACGGCCGCCCGGCCGCGATAGTCCTCCGCCCACGGATAGCGCACCGGCAGGCCGAACTCGTCCGTCTCCCCGGTGGTGTCGCCGTAGAGCGCGTGCGAGCGCACCCGCCCGGAGGTGCGGCCGTGGTACTTCTCCGGCAGACCGGCGTGGCTGACCACCAGCCGCCCGCCGTCGAGGACGTAGTGGCTGACCAGGCCGTCGATGAACTCCCGTACCCGTGCCTTGAACTCCTCGCTCTCCCCCTCCATCTGCGTGATGGTCTCGGCGAGTCCGTGGGTGGGCTGGACCTTGCGGCCCTTGAGGTGGCGCCCGTACTTGTTCTCGTGGTTGCCCGGCACGCACAGCGCGTTGCCCGCCTCGGCCATGGACATCACCCGGCGCAGCACACCCGGGCTGTCCGGGCCGCGGTCGACCAGGTCGCCGACGAAGACCGCGGTACGGCCCTCGGCGTGCGCCCCGTCGATGTAGCCCAACTTGACCAGCAGCGACTCCAGTTCGACGGAGCAGCCGTGGATGTCGCCGATGATGTCGAACGGGCCGGTGAGGTGGGTGAGGTCGTTGAAGCGCTTCTCGGTGACGACCGACGCGTTCTCGACCTCGTCGACTCCGCGCAGCACGTGCACCTTGCGGAAGCCCTCCCGCTCCAGGTGCCGCAGCGAGCGCCTCAGTTCGCGGGTGTGCCGCCGGATCACCCGGCGCGGCATGTCGGACCGGTCGGTGCGGGCCGCGTTGCGCTCGGCGCACACCTCCTCCGGTACGTCGAGCACGATGGCGATGGGCAGCACGTCGTGGCTCTTCGCCAGGTCGATCAACTGGCGCCGCGCGTCCTGCTGCACGCTGGTGGCGTCGACGACGGTACGGCGGCCGGCCGCCAGGCGCTTGCCGGCGATGTAGTGCAGCACGTCGAAGGCGTCGCGGGTGGCGCCCTGGTCGTTCTCGTCGTCGGAGACCAGGCCGCGGCAGAAGTCCGAGGAGAGGACCTCGGTGGGCTTGAAGTGGCGCCGGGCGAAGGTGGACTTGCCCGAGCCGGAGGCGCCGACGAGGACGACGAGGGAGAGGTCGGTCACGGGCAGGACGCGTCCTCGTGGTGTGGGGGTCTGTGTCTCGGTCATGCCGCCTTCGCCTCCTTCTCGGTGTCCTTGGCGTCCTTGGCGTCCTTGGCGTCCATGTTGTCCTGGGTGCCCTTGGTGGTCCCGAGGGTGAACACGGCCATCTGGGTGGGCGGTCCGACCTCGGGGTCGTCGGGGCCTATGGGACGGAACTCGACCTCGTAGCCGTGGCGTTCGGCCACGGTGTGCGCCCACTGGCCGAACTCCTCGCGGGTCCACTCGAAGCGGTGGTCGCCGTGCCGGGCGTGCCCGGCGGGGAGGGTCTCCCAGCGGACGTTGTACTCGACGTTCGGGGTGGTCACGAGGACGGTGCGGGGGCGGGCAGCGCCGAACACCGCGTACTCCAGGGCGGGCAGCCGGGGCAGGTCGAGGTGCTCGATCACCTCGCTGAGCACGGCGGCGTCGTAGCCCTTGAGCTGCTTGTCGGTGTAGACGAGCGAGCCCTGCCGGAGCGTGACGCGGGCGGCCTGCCGCTCCCCCATCCGGTCCAGCTTCAGCCGCCGGGCGGCGATGGTGAGGGCTCGTACCGACACGTCGACGCCGACGATCTCGGTGAACCGCGCGTCCCGCAGCAGTGCCTGCACCAACTGGCCCTGCCCGCAGCCGAGGTCGAGGACCCGGGCGGCACCGCTCTCGTGCAGCGCCGCGACGATCGCGTCCCGTCGCCGCACGGCCAGCGGCGTCGGCTTCTCCTCGGTCTCGGTCTCCGCCGCCACGGCGTTGTCGAGCTCATCGACCCCGCTGTCGTCGGCCTCGGCCAGCCGCACCAGCTCCAGCCGCTCCATCGCCTCCCGGGTCAGCGACCAGCGGCGCGAGAGGTAGCGACTGGTGATCAGCTTCTGCTCCGGGTGGTCGGGCAGCCAGCCCTCGCCCGCCCGGAGCAGCTTGTCGACCTCGTCGGGGGCGACCCAGTAGTGCTTGGCGTCGTCGAGGACGGGGAGCAGGACGTAGAGGTGGCGCAGGGCCTGGGCAAGGGTCATCGCCTCCGACTCCAGCACGAGCCGCACGTAGCGCGAGTCGCCCCACTCGGGGAACTCCGCGTCCAGCGCGACTGGTTCGGCCGTGACCGTCCAGCCGAGCGGCTCGAACAGGCGCTGTACGAGGGCGGGGCCGCCGCGGGCCGGAAGCGCCGGTACCTCGATGCGCAACGGGCGTGGCTGTGCCGGGAGTTCGGGCCGCGCGTGGCACACGCCGCGCAGGGCGCTGGAGAACACGGCGCTCAACGCCACGGCGAGCAGCGAAGAGGCCGCGTAAGGGCGGTCGTTGACGTACTGCGCGAGCGCCGCGTCGGGGGCGCCGCCGCGCCCCTTGCCCTTGCCCCGCCGGACCAGGGCCACCGTGTCGACCTCCAGCAGCAGCGCCGCCGTGCAGCGCTGATCGTCCGCCTCGGGGTAGAGGACGTGCGCGGTGCCGTAGGAGGTGGAGAACGCCTGGGACTTGCCCGGGTGCTTGTGCAGCAGGAATCCCAGGTCGGTCGCGGGGTGTTCGGGCGTGCCGGTGGTGGTGATGGTCAGGAACATGCGGAGGGCCTCTCCGGCTGGATGGACGGCTGCGTTGCCGTGTACGCCAAAGCCCCCGAGGACGGTGATCCCGGGGGCTCGGCAGGACGACCCCCTCACCTTCGCACAGGGGTCCGGACCTGTGCCTTCCAATATTCACCGCCCACTTCCCCACGACCGGCGCATCGTTGTCGGGAACAGGAGAAGAGGCGAGACAGCCGGCATCGGCACGGACGGGCCGAGCCCGTGCCGTGGGGGTGCCGGCGCCAGACCGTCCGGGAGGCGATCAGTGGTGGAGTGGATGCCCCGCGAGGAATGGGTGAGGACGCAGCCGCAGGCGCTCCTCGCCGCGTGTGTGGTGGTGCTGGACGGCGACGGCCGCGTCCTGCTCCTGCGCTACGGCTCCGGTCGGCCGGGGGCCGGCAGTTGGTGGCTGCCCGGCGGGATGCTGGACCACGGGGAGGACCCCTGGGCGGCGGCCCGGCGGGAGATGCGCGAGGAGACGGGCATCGAACTCGGGCCCGTGCCCCGGCTGATCGGCGTGGACCACCGTGTGGACGTACTGGGCACCGGCCCGGTCCTGGACTGCTACTTCTACGGCGGCACGCTCCCCGACGACGCGCACACGGCCGTTCGGCTCAGCGCCGAGCACGACCGGCACGGCTGGTTCGCGCCTGCCGATCTGCCCGGCGCAGGGCTCGCCGCCGGTGCGCGGACCCTCACCGCGCTGCACGAGGCGGCGCTGAGCGCCTCGGTGGTGTGCCTGCGGGAGGGCGAGCCGTGGGCGTGACGCCCGGCCCGCTAGGAGAGCTGCGACTGCACCTGGGTGGAGATCAGTTCCAGGTGGTCCAGGTCGGACAGGTCGAGGATCTGGAGGTAGATCCGGCCGGCGCCGGCCCCGGCGTAGCGGCCGATCTTGTCGACGACCTCGGCCGGGGAGCCGGCCAGGCCGTTGGCCTTCAGTTCGCCGACCTCACGGCCGATCGCGGCGGCACGTCGGGCGACCTCCTGGTCGTCCCGGCCGACGCAGACGACGAGGGCGTTGGAGTACGTCAGGTCGTCGGGGCGCCGGCCGGCCGCCTCCGCGGCGGCCCGGACCCGGCCGATCTGCCGCGCGCTGTCCTCGACGGAGGCGAACGGGACGTTGAACTCGTCGGCGTACTGGGCGGCGAGGCGCGGCGTGCGGGTCGCGCCGAGCCCGCCGACGAGCACCGGGATCTTCGCCTGTGCGGGCTTCGGCAGCGCGGGCGACCCGATGAGCTCGTAGTACGTCCCGCGGAAGTCGAAGGTCTTGCCGGCCTCCGTCGCCCACATCCCCGTGACGATGGCCAGCTGCTCCTCCAGGCGGCCGAACTTCTCCTTCGGGAAGGGGATGCCGTACGCCTTGTGCTCCTCCGCGAACCAGCCCGCCCCCAGGCCCAGTTCGACCCGGCCGCCGGACATCCGGTCCACCTGGGCGACCTGGACGGCGAGCACGCCGGGCAGCCGGAAGGTGGCGGCCGTCATCAGCGTGCCGAGCCGGATGCGCTTGGTCTCGCGGGCGAGTCCGGCCAGCGTGATCCAGGCGTCGGTGGGTCCGGGCAGGCCGTCCACGTCGCCCATGTGGAGGAAATGGTCGGAGCGGAAGAAGGCGTCGAACCCCAGGTCCTCGGTGGCCTTCGCCACGGTGAGCAAGGTGTCGTAGGTCGCGCCCTGCTGGGGCTCGGTGAAGATGCGAAGATCCATGCCCTCCATCCTGCACGCCGGCGGGCCCACCGACGCACGGGCCTCACCGGGGCCCGCCGCCCTCCGCCCCCGGTCGGGTCAAATCGCCTCCCGCTCCGGCGGCGCCTCCTCCCGCGCGGCCAGTTTCCGCACCATCTCGCGGACCCGGTCCCGGGCCTCGTCCGCCGCGTCGATCGCCTCCATGCACTGCCAGTACGTGGCCTCGTCGGCGGCCGAACTCGCGACGCCGACGAGCGCGATGCCGGCGTCGCCGAGCAGGGCGTCCAGGCACAGCAACGCCTGCCGGGCGTCGTCCAGTTCGGTGAGCCGGGCCGCCCGTAAGTCCTCCGGATCGAGGTCCGGTGTGTCGAGGACCCCGCAGCCCCGGCCCGCCAGCTCGGTCAACCCCAGTGCCTCACCCCGTAGTTCGGGTGGTCCGGAGACGGCGAGGCGGCTGCCGATCGCCTGCGCCAGGGCCTGCGCCTGCCACACCTCGGTCAGGATGGCTGGGCCCTCGCCGCTCCCCGCCAGGGCACGCCTGCTCGCCAGGATGAGCCGCACCGCGTCCATGCGCTGCCCCCGTCTGTCCCGACGTGCTGTTCGCACGTCCGCCCGAACTCCCTTGTTCACTACCCAGAGTGAAGGCGCCTGGGGCAAAACGCCAGAGGAAGACGGAAATCTGCGGACAACAAATCGGTTTCGGTCGGGTGAACGATTTCGGAGAGTGACAACGGAGGAGGGGCTTCCACCCTTCACTCCCCCGCTTCGCCCGGCTCCGCCGATTCCCGCGATCCCCCTGGTTCCCCTGATTCCCCCGGCACCGGAAACCGCCGCTCGTTCCGGTCGATCTTCACCGCCAGCGCCGCCAACGGATCGACGCCGAGCACCTCGCACAGTTGCAGCAGATACGCAAGGACGTCCGCGACCTCGTCGCGCACACGGTGCGCGGTCTCGGGGTCCGCCATGACACCGGCCGACTCCTCCGGGGTCATCCACTGGAAGATCTCGACCAGTTCGGACGCCTCCACGCTGAGCGCGGCGACCAGGTTCTTCGGCGTGTGGTACGGCTGCCAGTCGCGCGCCGCGGCGAACTCCGCCAACCGCCGCTGCAATCCGGCCAGATCGGGATGCTCGGATTCCTCAGTCACGCCACCAGGTCTACCACCCGCGGCGCCGCCACCGGCGCGGCCCCCGGCTCACGGCGCGACTCACGGGCTCACGGCACGGGCACGGCACGACCCCCGGGCTCACCCGCCCGGAACCGCCGCACCCGGCATGAGTCCGCTCACCTCGGTGCCGGGCGGCGTGAGCAGGAACACGTTGCGGTCGACGCGGTGCATCCCGTTGCCCAGTCCGAAGACGACGCCGGTACTGAAGTCCAGGATCCGCTTGGCCACCTCGCCCTCGGCGCCGGTCAGGTCGAGGAGGACCGGGATGCCCGCCATCAGGATCTCGGCGACGTCACGGGCGTCCGCGAACACATTGACCCGCAGGACGACGAAGCGGCGGCGCGCCTCCGTCGTCGCCTCCGGAGGCACACGGTGGTTCACCGCGGACGGCCAGGCGTCGCGACCGCGCAGCGGAACGACCTGGGCAAGCCCCTCCCACTGCTCATCGGTGACGTCGTAACTGTTCACCGGCTCCCCCTGCCCAAACTCGCTTCCCTCACCTGCACCAGCCAATTCTTACGCGACGTCACCCTTTCGGCCCAACAGCGACACGGTGCGCGGCTGGAGGTCGCGAGACTGCCCGAAAGAGACATCATCTCAACACATATGGATCGGCCATGACGCGCGGGTTGACCGGTTCCTGCCCGAAAGAGGCTTCTTACCGCGCTCACACCGGACTCTTCACCGCCAGCCACGCTCCACTCACCGGATCCGATTAGGTTCGCGTGTCGTGCACTTGGCAGAACAGCAGCTGGTGGCACCCGGTCGGCGGACACTGTCGGCGGTGTCCGCCCCGGAACCGCCGGCCCAGTGGCATCGCGTCCTGACGCTACTGGCCGTCGTCAGTCTCTTCATCGGTACCCGGGCGGTGTGGACGCAGGCCGCGTCCCGGCTGCTCCCCGTCGCCGGCGTCATCTGCCTGTGCTACGCCTCGATCCTGGTCTGCGCGGTGCTGACCCTGGTGGTCCACCGCACAAGGTCCCTGGCCCGCGTGGACCTGTGCGTGCTGCTGACCGCCGTGACGCTCACCCTGTGCACGTGGGTCATGAACCACGCGGGAGGCGACGAAGCCGTCCTCACCACGCAGGCGGCGAGGGAACTGGTCGCGGGGCACACGGTGTACGGGCAGCCGTGGCCCTGGCTCTTCCACGGCCCCGTGGCGCTCACGCCTACGGTGGACGGCCGCTATGACTACACCTACGGCTACCCCCCGCTGGCGGTGCTGCTGACCGCGCCTCTGCTGTGGCTCGGGCACGGCGGCGCCCCCGCGACGGCGGTGAGCACGGGCGCGCTGCTCGTCGGCACGGTCGTCCTGTGGCGGATGCTGCCGCCGCGGTGGCGCTCGGCGGCCACCATGGTGTGCCTGGGCTTCGGCCTGCTGCCGTCCTACGGGCGCCTCGGCTATCCGGCGGTCCTCGCCCTGGCGCTGCTGATCCCGGTGGTGGTGCGCTGGCCGCGGATCGGGCAGGGCGGACGGCTCGGCGCGGCCGGACTGGCCCGGGCCGCCTGCCTGGGCGCGGCGTGCGCGGCGCAGCAACTCCCCTGGTTCGTGACGCCGTTCCTGCTGGCCGGGATCTACGCGGTGCGCCGCGGCGAACTGGGCCACCGGCAGGCCCTGTCGGTGGTGCTCCGGCTGCTCGGGGCCGCCGCCACCGCATGGCTGCTGATCGACACGTACTTCATCGCGAGCGAACCGGGCGAGTGGCTGCGCGGCATCGCGCTGCCACTGACCCAGGGCGCGGTGCTGCACGGACAGGGCCTGGTGGACGTGTCGCTGTACTTCACCGACGGCAGCGACCGCCTGGACTGGTACTCGCATGCCAGTGTGCTTCTGTCCGCGGCCCTGCTGGCCGCGTTCGTGCTCTTCGTACGGCGGCTGGGCCCGGCGGCGACCGTCCTGCCCTGGTGCGCCTTCTTCCTGTCGACGCGCTCCCAGGACGGCTACTACCTGATGATGACCCCGCTGTGGGTCGCGGCCGCCGTCACCACGCCGGCCTCCGAGTTCGTGCGGGCCTGGCAACCCCGGCCGCGCCCACTGTCGGGGCCGCACCGGCGCCCGGCCCGGACCGCCGCGGTCGGGCTCCTGGTCCTCCCCGCGCTGGTCAGCGCGACCTTGGCGGTGACGGGCAGGCCGCCACTTGCCATGCGGGTCACGGCGGTGCAGCGGTCCTCCGCCACGCACGTCTCCCGGCTGACCCTCCAGGTCACCAACACCGGCGACGGCCCCCTCACGCCCCACTTCATCCTCACCACCGGCAAGGGCATGGGCCGGTTCTGGTCGCTGGCGAAAGGCCCGGCCACGATCCCCGGGCACTCCACCGCCCGCGTCGAACTGCGGGCGCCCCGCGGGGGGTACCCCGTTCCCGGGCCCCATGCCCGCATCCGTCTGCGCGCGTTCACGGCCACGCCGCAGACGCTGTCGAGCCAGGACGTCTCGCTGACGGCGCCGAAGAAGGGGTGAGCGCGCGGAGGCCCGCTTCCGGTGGCCCCCGCGCGCGCTCGCGCCGGCCGCGAACCGCCGGTGGCGCGGCGGCCGTGGTCCGCCGCGCCACCGGACGACTAACTCGTACTGCAGGAGACCGTCGGCCAGGTCCAGGTGCCATTGGTCTGTATGGTCACGCCCCAGTTGTTGCCGCTGCCGTTGGGCTTGGCCACCAGCACCTGCGAACTCGGATAACTCGCGCTGATGTTCCAGGTCGCGATGATCTTCTCCGGCGACGGAACGTTCATCGTCACCGTCCAATTACTGGAACCGCTCACCGACACATTCAGGTTGTACCGGTCACTCCACTGCTGACCCGCCGACAACGTCGCGGTACACCCACCGGTGCCACCACCACCGCCACCGCCACCACCGCCGGAGCCGCCTCCGTCGGGGGCCACGGCGCGGCCGGTCTGCGGGGAGATCATGCCGGAGCACAGGCCCTTGGAGGCCAGTGTCTGCGCGATGCGCGGGATCGCGGCGAGCGTGTTGGCCGGCCACTCGTGCATGAGGATGATCTGGCCGTTGCCGAGCCGGGAGACGGCCTGCACGATCGCGTCGGTGCTCGCGCCGTTCCAGTCCTGCGAGTCGACGTCCCAGATGATCTCGGTCAGGCCGTACTTGGCCTCGACCGACTTCAGCGTCGAGTTGGTCTCGCCGTAGGGCGGCCGGAACAGCTTCGGCGTGCCACCGCCCGCGGCGGCGATGGCCTGCTGGGTCCGGGAGAGTTCCGAATCGATCTGCGACTGGCTCTGCTGGATCAGGTGCGGGTGGGTGTAGCTGTGGTTGCCGACCCACATGCCGGCGTCGACCTGGGCCCGTACCTGGGCCGGGTAGGAGGCCGCGAACTGGCCCTCGTTGAACATCGTGGCCCGCAGCCCGTTCTGCTTCAGCGCGTTGAGCAGGGCCGGGGTGCGGTCGTTGGACGGACCGTCGTCGAAGGTGAGTCCGACGTACCCGTTGCAGGTGGCCGCGTACGACGGAGCGGCGTCGACGGTGAGGGATCCCGCCACGGCCAGCGCCGTGACGGCCAGTCCCGCGACCAGGGACCGCAGTGACGCAAGTGGTCTGGTTCTCATGCGGCTTGGGACCTTTCTGAAGAGGTCTTCGGTGTCGGCCGGGTCAGCTCGCGCTGCAGGAGACCGTCGGCCAGGTCCAGGTGCCATTGGTCTGTATGGTCACGCCCCAGTTGTTGCCGCTGCCGTTGGGCTTGGCCACCAGCACCTGCGAACTCGGATAACTCGCGCTGATGTTCCAGGTCGCGATGATCTTCTCCGGCGACGGAACGTTCATCGTCACCGTCCAATTACTGGAACCGCTCACCGACACATTCAGGTTGTACCGGTCACTCCACTGCTGACCCGCCGACAACGTCGCGGTACACCCACCGGTGCCACCACCACCGCCACCGCCACCACCGCCGGAGCCGGAGTCGCCCACGGTGATGTTGGAGTTGCCGCTGCTCTGGTAGCCCTCGGTCGCCATGATCATGTAGTTGTAGGCGCCCATGTTCATGCCGTTGCGGGCCCAGGCGTCGAAGTGGTTGCCGGTGGTGATGGTGCCGCCCGTCCGCTTCGACTGCCGGACGCTCCAGTACTGGTTGAAGGTCTTGGTGCCCTCGATGGAGGGGGCGTTGACCCGGGTCGTCTGGTAGATGTCGTACGTGCCGCCGTCAGTGGTGACCGTGCCCTTGTACGTTCCCGTGGGCCGGTAGGTGCCCCAGTTGTCGACGACGTAGTACTCGACGAGCGGGTTGGTCGTCCACCCGTAGAGGGCCAGGTAGGCGTTGCCGGACGGGTTGAAGCTGCCGGAGTAGTTCACGCTCCTGCGTCCGCCGGTGCTCCAGCCCTTGCCGGCGACGAAGTTCCCGGTGTTGCTCCATGAGGTGCTGTAGTTGCCGCCGGACCCCATGTTCATGGAGACGGTGCCCGGGCTGTCGGTCCAGAACGAGTAGTAGTACCCGTTGTTGGTGCCGGTCTGGTTCGAGGTGATGACCGTGTCGGCACTGGCGGTGCCCGGCAGCGTCATCGCGGCCATGACAACCAGCGCGGCGGCGCAGACACTCCTGATGAACCACGTGAAGCGACCGCGTCTGCGGCCGCTCGCCTGGACGAGCGTGTTCATGTCCGTGCTTCCTCCTCGTGAAGGTGGTGGGGGGCGGGCAGCACGACAGGACCTCGCGGAACGGCCGGCTGCCAGGAGGTGACGCAGCGGTGAGAAGTGTTGAGCCGGGCCCGTCGGGTGTCAACAGTTTCGGTCGGAATTTCGAAACGTTCGCCCGAACCCGGAGGCCCATGGAGACATGTTTTGCCTAGTCATAGGCATAGTCGTCAGGACCGTCCGGGCATACCCGACGAGGCACTGGACCTCTAGATCAACTTCAAGGCCGACACCTTCGAAAGTTTCGAGAACGTCGGCCTGCTCGCTATGACCCGTCCCGGTCCTCAGGCGCACCCGCCGGCAGATGGCAGGCCGTCAGATGCCGGGCCGCACCGGCCGCGCCGACTCCGCGGACCAGGATCGCGCCCCCGCGCTCCGGTCCGTCCGGGGAGGCCTCCAGGATCCTGGCCCGTACGGCGCCGGACCCGATCTCCACCAGCACGGTGCGCGTCCCGCCGGGGTCGGGGAGGGTGATCTCCAGTGAGGCGTCCGGTCGGTCCGGGCCACGGCGGCACACCACACCGCGACCGTGGCCGGGTCCCAGCCGCCGGGCACCTCGACGCGCACGGCGGCGGCCGGGCCCCGCAGCGACAGCCGGCCCGCCGGCCGCGCACCACGCTCGGCGGCCGCCCGCCACAGCGTGTCCAGGTCCGCCGCGTGCACGGTCCGGCCGACCCGGTCGCCGAGCAGGTATCCCGCGGACAGCCAGGCCCGGACCCGCAGTCCCGATCCGGGCCCCAGGAGCCGTTCGGTCCGCGCCGCGCGGGCGGCCAGGACCGAACGGCCGGGCGGGGCCAGGACGTCCTCCCAGCGCGGTACGGAACGGCCCGCGCCACAGGCTCCGCACATCGTGGCTCCCTCCTGTCAGGGGATCAGGGGCATCAGGGCATGATGTCGCCGCTGTTGGGTCCAAGGGTCTGCCCCACGTAGAGGTTGCCGCCCGGATCACTGGCCAGCAGCACGGCGGTGGGGGCGACCTCGGCCGGAACCCCGAACCGGCCGAGGGGCAGCTCGGCCTGCTTGGCCTGCTTCCAGTCCTCGCTGATCCCCTCCACCAGCGGGGTGAACACCGGGCCCGGAGCGATCGCGTTGACCAGCACCCCGTGCGGGGCGACCTCCCGGGCGAGGGCCTTGGTCAGTCCGATGACTCCGGCCTTGGCCGCCGAGTAGTGCACCAGGCCCTCGCCCCCCTTGATGCCCAGCTGGCTGGCGATGTTGACGACCCGTCTGCTGCCGCGGGCGACCCGATCCTGAAAGACTCCATGCCGTTCACCTCTCCATGTTTCCCGTGCCGCCGCCGCGCCGTCACTCCGGCCACCAGACCGTCAGACCGCCGTCCACGACCAGCTCCTGGCCGGTGATGTACGCGGCGTCGTCGCTGGTGAGGAAGCGGATCACGCGGGCGACCTCGTCGGCGCAGCCGACCCGGCCCGCCAGGATGCTCCGGCCGGCCCGCTCCAGCCCGGCGCGGCCCTTGCGCAGTTCGCGGATGCGCTTCAGGGCGACGGAGGAGGGCGACTCGCGGAGCTTGAGCCCGGCGACGAGGATGACGACGACCAGGAAGTCGGCCAGCAGGAAGATCCAGCGCCAGCCCATCAGCGGCAGCAGCACGGCAGCGAACGCCGACGCCAGGAGGGCGCCGACGGGCCAGCCGCTCTGCGTAAAGCTGAACCGAAAGCCGCGCCGCGGGCTCTTGCCGTACATCTCGTTGAGGTAGACGTTGTTGACGACCTCTTCGGATTGACATGCTCCCTGGGCTGAAGCCCGGGGATTCTGGCCTTCCACTCCGGTGCCTGTGCCGCTATGCGGCGCGGGCTCCGGTGCGGATTCCGTGGCTTCCTGCTTCGTCGCGCTGTGCCGGAACATGTTCCGGTCTTACCGACGCTCGACAGGCTGTCACCGCCAGTCCGGCGGCCTGTTTGATGTTGATGGCGGCGTTGTGGTCCCGGTCGTGGATGGTGCCGCAGGCCGTGCAGGTCCATTCCCGCACGTTGAGGGGTTTGGGCCCGTCGTGGTGACCGCAGGTGGAGCACACCTGGCTGGTGGGCTCGAACCTGCCGACCTTGACGAAGGTGCGCGCGTATCGCTGGGCCTTGTAGGCAAGCATGTTCACGAACTGGGACCAGCCCGCGTCGTGGACGCTCTTGGCCAGTCTGGTGCGCGCCAGACCCTTGACCGCCAGGTCCTCCACCGCGACCGCTTGGTTCTCAGAGGACGTTTTGAGCCGGTATGTCCGCTTCGGATGCGGGCTTGAGTTGGCCACGGCTCGGAAGGTCACGCGGTCCCTTCGGCAGCTTCTACAGT